>SCQH01000018.1 GCA_004321925.1 Nitrospirota bacterium
AAGGTCCGGGCAGGCGCTCACTTTAAGAACAAAGAGCTCATTCAGGGGAGGCACCGACGTTGCACCGCAAACGTATGATACGGTTAAGGGCCCATGCAGAAGATGCGCTCATATTCCTCATTGATGTCATGGCGGTGAAGGGTCTCCTGCATCTGTCTGTCCTGATTCGGCTCAATATCCTCCCGCACTTTATCAGCGGACTGCCTCAGGGTGAGGTCTCTGATGCCTGGTGGATCATCCCTGTCTGGGTCTTCTTCTTCATTTACGAAGGGCTCTATACGATGAGGGCATCCTTCTGGGACGAGATCAGGGCATTATGGAAGGTCGCGGTATTTGCAACTGCAGGGGTCCTGATCATTGTTTCGATAGGGAAGCTGAGCAGTGAAATTTCACGGATCGTGGTCCTGCTGATGGGTCTGCTTTCGCTTTTCTGCCTGCCGGCATTCCATATGCTGGCCAAAAAGGTCCTCAGGCAGATGGGTTTCCTTAAAAGAAGGGTCTTGATCCTCGGCGCCGGCAAGACGGGGAAGCTTATATTAAGTGCCCTCAAAAGAGAACCCAATTACGGCTATGAGGTGATAGGCTTCGTTGACGACGACCCGGAGAAGTTCGGCACTCGGATAGACGGCATAAAGGTCCACCGGGGGATCGACAAGGCCCTGGCCTATATAAACCGGGCCGATGTTGCAGACATTTTTATCGCCATGCCCGGTGCCGGAAAAGACCGGCTGCAGGGGATCATCAACCACCTTCAGCACAAGGTCGAGCGGATCCTTTTTGTCCCCGACATATTCGGGATCGCGGTGCTTGGAACAAACCTCCAGCATTTTTCGAATGAAGAGGCCTTCGCCCTGGAGATGAAAAACAACCTTTCAAACCCGGTTAATATCGCAATCAAATGGATCTTCGATATTATGGTCAGCCTGCTGCTCCTTCCCCTGTTGCTGATAATAATCATAGTCATCGGGATCCTGATCCGAATTGATTCACCGGGACCGGTCATCTTTTCCCAGGAACGGATTGGGAAAAAAGGCACGACCTTCAGGTGCATGAAGTTCAGGTCCATGTACCTGGATGCCGAAGAACGGCTCAGCCATATCCTGAAGGCAGACCCTGCTGCCCGGAAGGAGTGGGAAGAGTTCTACAAACTCAGGGACGACCCGAGAATAACACGGATGGGAAAATTTCTGAGGACAACATCTCTCGATGAACTTCCCCAGATCTTTCATGTGCTGACCGGAAAGATGAGCCTCGTGGGGCCCAGGCCGGTGACCCGCGAGGAAATCGATATGTATTACAAGGATCTGGCTGAGCTCTGCTTCAGCGTGTCGCCCGGCATTACGGGCCTCTGGCAGGTCACCGGCAGGAGCAACGCCAGTTATGACTACCGGATAAGCCTGGATGCCTGGTATGTCAGGAACTGGAACGTATGGCTCGACCTCGTCATCCTCCTGAAGACGATCCGGATCGTCATCAGACGTGAAGGGGCTTTTTAGGTTCCCCTGCCGCGCATATGCCCGTAGCAGCAAATGAGGGCATGGCTATTTTGCATTTATTTCCCCTATAATAAGAGGCATTTTAACCGTTTATTTTCAAAGGATATATTACCGGCAGACCAGAGCGCATGGAACAGGGACAGCCTTTAATCTCGATCATCGTCAGGACAAAAGACAGGCCTATTCTTTTAAAAAGGGCCCTGCAGAGTATTGCTGCGCAGACATACAGGCCCCTCGAGGTTATACTGGTCAACGACGGCGGCTGCGACCTTGACATACAGGAGCTTGCGGGCGTACTCGGCAATGTCCACCTGAACTACCAGAGGCTTGAACAAAACAGGGGCCGCTCCCATGCCGGGAATGTCGGCATTGCACATGCAACCGGAGCCTATATAGGCTTTCTCGATGATGACGATGAATTTTATCCCGGACATTGCGACACCCTTGTTTCTTTTCTGACACAAAGCGACATGAAGATCGCTTATACCGATACGCTTTTTGTTTTCATACAGTACGCCCCGGAAACCTTCGAGATCAGAGAAACCAGGCGTGAACCTGCATTCTCAGAGGACTTTGATTATGACAAACTGCTTCTTGAGAACTATATCCCTTTCATGTGCCTGCTGTTCAAAAAAGAGGTCCTCGTTGAGTGTCAGGGGTTCGATAACAGCCTTGATCTGTATGAGGACTGGGACCTGCTCATACGGTCGGGAGGCACATACCCATTCCAGCATATACGAAAGGTCACCTCTGCATACAATCAGTGGAGCACCGAACGGCAGATCGCTCAGCGCAACGAAGACCGGGACTTTCTGAAAAGATCCTACATGACCGTCATTGCCAAACACAAAAACAGGCTCACGCCCGAAGGAATTCACGCCTGTGTATCGGGCTATGCCCATAGCCGGCTTCTCCTCAAGGAAGTTCATGGTCAGATAGAAGAAAAAGATACTCGTATGATATCCCTTGAAACGACCATACGCGAGATGGCCTCTCATGTAACAAGTCTCGAGGCTGCCATCGCTGAAAGGGACTCATACACCCACAGCCTCGAGGCTGTCATTCAGCAAAAGGATGTCGCACTCGGTGACCTGAACGACCGCATAAATGCCCTCGAAGCTTCACTGCAGGACAAAACCCGGCTGAATACGGTCATCGCGCAGGAGCTGAGCGATAGAACTGCATACATACAGAAAGTTCACTCGAGCCGGGGATGGAAGGTCCTGGAGAAATATTACCGGACAAGGGACCGCCTGCTCCCTGAGGGTACCCGGCGCAGGCTCTTTGTAAAACTGCTGTTCAAGATGATGACAGCCCCGAAAGAGGTCATGGCCAATCTCAAGAGATCGAATATACATAAATTTTTTTATTACCTGAAGAACTCCGACCCTGAAACGCTCGGGAAAAAGATAGAGCAGAAGCTCGCGCCCGGGACTTCCGACAATGCTCCTGTGGCTGCCGGGAGGCAGGCAGCAGCCTCCAGCCCTGCCGGGAGGGACTATTTCAACTTCCTTTTTGAGATGAATACACGCGTCAGCAGCGATTTTGTGCCCCTTTCCAGCCCGATGCTCCATGAAAAAGATATCAGGCTCATTGCCTTCTATCTCCCGCAGTTCCATCCGATCCCTGAAAATGATGCCTGGTGGGGCAGGGGATTTACCGAATGGACCAATGTCAGCAGGGCGGTGCCGCAATTTATCGGACATCATCAGCCCCGCCTCCCCGGAGAACTTGGCTTTTACGACCTCAGGGTCCCTGAAATACAGAAAAGACAGGCTGAACTGGCACGGCAGTATGGTGTGTATGGTTTTTGTTTTCATTTCTACTGGTTTGCCGGCAAAACACTGCTTGAGCACCCGATCCGGGAATTTGCTGAAAACGTCGATTTCCCGTTCTGTATCAACTGGGCAAATGAAAACTGGACCAGGCGGTGGGACGGCAACGACAGCGAGGTTCTGATGGCCCAGCGGCATTCCCCTGAAGACGATATTGCCTTTATCGAGTATGTTTCACGGTATATGAAGAACAGCAAGTATATCCGGGTAAACACACGCCCTTTGCTGATGCTGTATAGGCCGGCCCTGCTCCCTGATCCCAAGGCTACGGCGGCACGCTGGCGTAAATGGTGTCTGGACAATGGGATCGGGGAGATCTACCTGGCTGCAACACATACCTGCGAACATATAGATCCACGGAGTATCGGTTTTGATGCTGCTGTCGAGTTTGCACCGAACACCTTTCCCCTGAAGGACATCGCCAGCAGATTTACCATTACGAATCCAGCCTATAAGGGAATTCTCCTTGATTATCAGGACGCCTTGCAGCTCAGTCTCAGTTATCAGAAGCCCCCGTACAAAAAATTCCGGGGAGTGTGTCCCGGCTGGGACAATGAGGCCCGGCGGCCCGGGAAAGGCACCGTGCTCGTCAACACCTCTCCAGACAGTTACCGGCTATGGCTTCAAAGACTGCTTGGCTTCACCCGGGAGAACTTTGACGCGGACGAGCGGCTGGTATTCGTCAATGCATGGAATGAATGGGCTGAAGGGGCATATCTTGAGCCTGACCGGAGATATGGCTATGCATATTTGCAGGCCACGGCGGAGGCGTTTGCTCCCCGCCCGAAAGAATCCCCTTTGCCGGGCGGATGGAAGATCCTGTTCGTGTCCCATGACGCATGCAAAGGCGGCGCCCAGGCTGTACTCCTCAGCATAATTTCCTGGTTCAAAAGACACACTTTTGCAGAAGTCAGAATACTCTGCCTTGATGGCGGAGAGCTCTTGCCTCGTTTCAGTGAATTGGGAGACACTCTTGTCTTGAGCGAAATGACGAAATCCGGAGTTCCCACGGATGAAGTGGTACGGAAATTAAAGGAGTCCTGCGGCGGCCGGCCCGACCTGATTTACGGCAACTCTGTGGCCTCAGGCCGGGGCTACGGGTTGCTCCGCGAGCTGAACGCCCCGATCGTGACTCACTTCCACGAACTTGAGATGAGCATCAAGCGTTATGCCGCGGACTGGATCGGCGACGTTCTGGAATACTCATCGCACTTTATCGCATGCTCCGGGGCCGTCAGGGATAACCTTAAAGTAAACCATGGGGTCGAGGGATCGAGGATCTCCGTGGTCTACGCAAGCATCGAACCCGACATATCCATTCAGATTGCAGGGGAGAAGGAAAAACTCGGGTCAAGAAAGAGGCTCGGACTTGAAGAAAACAGGTTCCTTGTCGTCGGCTGCGGCATGGGCATGGCTTTCCGCAAAGGTGCGGACCTGTTCATCAAAACGGCTCGCTCCCTTCGGGCAAGGGGCGTGGACAATTTTCACTTTTACTGGATAGGGGATTTTGACGCGAATCAAAGCGACGGCCGGTACGGGGTCTGGGTCGAACACGTAAAGGCCATGAAGAAGGAAGGCCTGGACAGGTTCGTCACATTCCTGGGCATCAAGGAGAACCCTAAAGAATTCTTCCAGGCTGGCGACGTGTTTCTCCTGACGTCCCGCGAGGACCCGTTCCCTCTCGTCGCCCTGGAGGCTGCTGAGTGCGGCCTGCCGGTAGTCTGTTTTTCGGATGCCGGAGGCATGCCTGATTTTGTCGGTGATGAGGTTGGTTTTATTGTCCCTTATGAGGATGCTGAAGCCATGGCAGAGAAGGTAGTCGTCCTCATGGAGAATGAAGACTTCAGGCAGCAGATGGGCGCCAGGGCCAGGGAGAAGATGCTCTCCCGCTTCACCGTTGCACATACAACCCCTCATATCCTGTCGGCATGCCGCACGTCAGCCGCCAAAAAACCGGCAGTATCGGTGATCATCCCTAACTATAACCACGCACGATACCTGCCAAAGAGACTTGAAAGTGTCTTTAATCAAACCTTCAAAGACTTTGAAGTTATTCTCCTCGATGACGCTTCCACCGACAACAGCATGGAGGAGCTGAACAAGTACAAGGATCATGCAGACGTCCGGATCGTGAGAAATGAAAAGAACTCGGGCTCTCCCTTCATACAGTGGCTCAGGGGGCTTGCCCTGGCAAAGGCGGATATTATCTGGATAGCCGAGTCAGACGACATGTGCGAACTTCGCTTTTTGGAAACCCTGCTCCCCGCCTTCCGGGATCCTGAGGTGAAACTGGCATATGCGAATTCACACGTCACCGACGAGAGCAACAGGGTTACCGGAGACTATGAAACAGGCGAGTACCTGACGTCCCTTTCCCAAACCAAATGGAAGAAGAACTACCAGGTTTATGCAACAGAGGAGATCAACGACGGCCTCGGCGTCAAGAATACCATTTTGAACATGAGCGCCGTTCTCTTCAGGAGATTCGACTTCAGTGAGGAATTTCGCCGGACTTTGGAGCATATGAGCATCGCGGGTGACTGGTATTTCATCGTCAATGCAATAAAGAACGGGAAAGTACATTATGAGGCCGAAAAATTGAATTATCACAGGAAGCATTCAGAAAGCGTTATAGGAAAGACAATATCTGAAAAAAGACTGGAAGTTTTTTTCCGGGAGTTTCGCACGGTCCAGCAATTCGTCTTCGATGCCTATCACTTGAATGATCACTTCTGCCAAAAATGGGAAAGCTACCTGCGGAAGCAATGGGACGACTTCAATCCCGGCAAACCGTTTGAGGAGTTACATACATACTATCCTTTTGATGACATGAGAGATGAAATCTTGCAGAAGACTAAAGATCACACCGGATAAGTTGCCAAGAACTGGCGATGCATCAGGGAAGAGAACTCGAGGCCCAAATGCCTGATAAAGCATTTTGGCGGGTTATTAGTCCGTGGATTCTTCCGGTACTCGCTCTTGTCGTCTTCAGCGTTTATGCACTGACCTTGGTATTTTCGGTGGGTGTCGGGTGTGCTGATGACGCGTACCATGCGGTAATTGCGAAGAACCTTGCTCTCGGACGAGGGTATACATCGACAATCCAGGACGGGCGCACTGATTTTCTCGCCCTTCAATTTGATCCCAGGGTCGGAGTGGGCCCTGTTATTATTTTTCCGGCCTCCCTGATTATCAGGATTTTTGGGAACACCTACTGGGCGCCCGGACTTGCCCATGTGCTATTATGGTCGTCCTTATGTATAGGGATCGGGCTGCTGACCCGAAAATATCAATCCGGGGCAGGCTTGTCTCTTGCGGCACTTTCTTTTTTCTATCTCGGCTTTGCACTGATGACTTTTCACTTTGAGCAATGGTACGCATTGCTCGGAGAAATTCCGGCTGCTTTGTTAATCATCCTTGCGGTACTGCTTTTCTTTCACCACAACTCCGGGTTATACCAATGTCTTGCAGGCATTGCACTGTCGCTTGCGGCGCAGGCCAAGCTGTTATCGTTGCTTGCGTTTGCAGTCTTTATCCTTTGTTTGGCGATCTTCCAGATGTCCGACCGGTCTAAAAAAGTGCCGGCCCGCTTAAAGGAGTTGATTCATCGAACTGTCTATTTGAGTATAGGCTTTATTATTCCTGTGCTGACTTTTGAGATTTGGAAACTCTTTGAACTGGGACCATCAGGATACATGAATAATGTGGGGAGCTATGTATCTTTTGTTAAGAATAAAGGCATCGACCATGGCCAAGCGCTGTCGCTGCTTGCACTGTATAAAGCAAGGGCCGCGATCATCTACGACAGATTTGGTATAGCATTACAAAGCGTGGGGTTTATGCTGGCGCTCGCGGGCCTGCTTATCAGCAGGGATAAAAAGTTGTGGCGTATCTATATTGTATTCGTTTCCATGATAATCTTCTATCTGTTTTGGTGGATCTTCATCTCCGTCGGTTGGGCGCGTTATTTCATAATTCCGCTGATCCTGATAATCGGGGCCGCCTCCCTTCCTTTTCTGGCTTCATATCACCGGAAGTGGCTATGGCTGTATTTTATCTTGATAGTCATATGGCCGGCAGGCACATGGGACCGTCTTGCCTATCCCTCTTCGTTCATCGATTCTGGGTATTTTAATCCCACCAAGAGGACGGAGTCCCTGCTGAAGACTTCCAATATGCTCGCCCGGGCCCATTCAAAAAACAGGATCATTACGCAATGGTGGGCAACAGCGGCTGATCTTGAGTATATATCAGACTCCCATCTTATTTTTACGACTTACCGGGACGAACCGTATAAACAGGCCACTCCCTACCTGATTGCCGCAGACACCCGTTTTGTCGATCCAAACGACAAGGAATTTATTGAGCTGGTTAATAGTTGCAGGGGGTTAAGCAACGCCGATATTTACCTCGTTTATAAATGCGAATGAAGCATAGGGTCACGAGGCATTAACGCAGTCAGCCTTTGCGTTTTATAAAGACGCGGTTCTATCATAATAAGGATGAATATGGGTACAGTATTCGGTTTCAATGGCCTTGATGAACTCGGGATCCGGCGGAAATTCGTTTCCATGGCTCAGGGCTGATGGAAAGATCAACTTACTGGTTATGTTTTGCGTTGGTCCTTGCCCTCGCTGCCTTCAATCTCTTCTGGTCACTGGGCAGCGTGCCGGTCAGCGACTGGGATGAGGCCCGGCATGGGGTGACTGCCTATGAGATGCTCAGGAGCGGGAACTGGGTAGTCTCCACCTATGCTGAACGGCCCGATTACTGGAACCTGAAACCACCTATTGGCCACTGGATGACAGCCAGTTCCTTTAGCGCCTTTGGCTATACAAACTTCAGCCTGCGATTCTTTTCTGCCCTGCTTTCGTGGCTTACCGTCATACTGACCATGCTCATTGCAGACCGGGTGAGCGGAAAGGCAGCGGCCCTTCTTTCAGGCCTTGTCCTTGCAACCCTCTATGGCTTTGTCCTTGTTCACTCGGGGAGAGCAGGGGATTATGATGCTGCCTTCACTTTTTTTGCCATCCTGAGCTTTTACCTTGTTATCAGGGGAAGTGACCACCCCCTGTTCTTCTGCCTTGCAGGATTGCCTGCTGCCCTTGCCTTTCTCACGAAGAGCTTTGCGGTCATTGCGGTCATTGCGGTCATCGGCCTGTTCGTCCTACTCGGGAGAAAACAGTCCCGGCTCCTGTTCCGTCACTATCTCGGATTTGCTTTCCTCTTCCTTCTGCCACTGTTTGCCTGGGGGATTGCGCGTTACCATCATGACGGTCTTCTTTTTTTAAAGGCGATGGTCTGGTATGACCTTATCCGCCGTTCTTCCCAGGGAGTGGAAGGTAATGTTGGGAACCATTTCTTCTATATTGAAACCTTCGTTGAAGGGACAGCCTGGTGGCTCTACAGCAGCGGAGGGCTGCTTCTGCTCTTGCTCATGCCACGGATAGCCCCGGTAAAAGATCAGCCGAAGATCAATGAACATACTGCATACCCTCTGTTATTAGTATTGATCTGGCTGATCCTGCCCATGATCCTGTTCAGTGTTGCAAAAACAAAGCTTCCCTGGTATATCAACCTTGTCTACCCTGCTGCCGCTATCTTCTGTGCCTTCTCTATACAGGCTGTTTTCAGCAGTAATTCCTTTCATCGAGGCACATGGAATAGCCTCCGGAAAGGCATCGTGGTACTTGTCTGCCTTGCTGCTAGCGTCGGGGCCGAGCTTCAGATCATCAAAGCCGTGGCAAAGCAGGTGCGGACGACTGACAAGGCCCAGGAGGTTTTACTGAAGCTACCCGCGGGGCCTCAGCCGGAGCAAAGGACCCTCTTCCTCGCCTGCGAGCCGCGTCAATCCCTAATCATGATCGCAGCGGCCCAGAAACATCTTATCCTGGACACCCTGACCGGCCCTGAATTCGATGAGGCGGTCAGAGAGACCCCGGAATGGAACCTTGTCGCGGTCGAAATGAAGGTCCGTGAACGGCTCGCCTTGGGCAAGGAACGGCTGCTGACACACGGCAGGCCGGGGGACCTCATCATGCTCAGCAATACAGAGGAAAACAGGCAGTACCTCGAAACATACCGGTTGTCTGCCGTCGCTATGAATGAAGCGTGGCTCATCGCCGAAAAACGCGGATAGGACAGGGAATATACATGGCAGATAATGAGAAGGTGGAACCGGCAAAAGAGAAGATGCCCGCCTACGCCGATTTTATGAAGATGGGACAGGACAACTGCAGGCTCCGGGAACTTCTGGTCGAGCAGGATGAGCGGATACGGGCACTTGAAGAAAAAAATGCGTCACTGTCTTCCACCCTTTCGCGCGTCTATGGCAGCAGGGGGTGGCGGGTTCTGAAAAAATATTATGACGCAAAGGAATATATCCTGGGGACGGATGAAAAGCCGGCCCTCACCGACCGGACACATGACCTTCTGAAAAGAACGGCCAAAAAGATTCTGCCAAAAAAAATACAGATATACCTCAAGCTGCTGACATACCACCTTTTCCGCCGCTCCGGGGAGAACAGTCCCCCGCCCGTTTCGGCAGGGGGGCGACCCTTCATCAGCGTCATTATCCCTGTCTATAACCGTTCTGCCTTTCTGAGGCAGGCCCTCGAGTCGGTCATGAACCAGGATTATAAATATTATGAGGTCATCGCTGTCGATGACTGCTCGACCGAGATCGAAGCCCAGGACATCCTGACCGAGTTCAGCAGGACCCGGAGCAGGCTCAGGGTCTATTTCAATGAAAGAAACAGCGGCATCTCGGAAACCATGAACCAGGCCATCATCCATGCGCGGGGCGGTTACCTGGCGCTTATGGACTGCGACGACTACCTGCCTCCGGACGCTCTCAGCAAGGCAGCTGAGGCGATCATGCAGGCCCCGGACAAGGGTTACTTCTTTTCCGACAGGATCAATGTCGATGCAGGCGGACAGGAGATCGAACAGGTCTCGTTCGCCAACAGAAAAAAGGACAACTACCTGAGAGAGCTTATGAAAGGCATGTTCACCGATCATCTGAAGGTGATCCGGAAGGATGCCTTCCAGGAGGTCGGGCTCTTTGACCGGAGCTTTGACTCGGCACAGGACTATGAGTTCGCCCTGAGATATGCCGCCAAACATCCAACCGGATTTGGCTATATCAGGGACTACCTGTACTGTCACCGCGTTTATCCCGGACAAATCTCCTCGGCCGGGAATGAGCTTCAGAAGACGCTCGCGGAGCGGGCGAAGACGGTATCCCGAAACCGGATCGCCCTCCAAAAGGGGCTGCACCGCAAATCCGTATCGATCATCATCCTGTCCTTCAATAAAAAAGAGCTGACCGTCAAATGCGTTGAATCGATCCTTGGGACAGTCCGCGGCGATCATGAGATCATCATCTTCGATAACAACTCGGCCCAGGACACCGTAGACCTGCTGAAACAGCGCTTCAGCAACAAGAAAAATATCCGGCTTTTCTTTTCGGACAAGAACCTCGGCTGTCCCGGCGGGAGGAAAATGGCCATCCCGTATGCTACCGGTGATTACATCGTCACCCTTGACAACGATATCACGGTGACCGGCAGCTGGCTGGACGACCTTATCCTGCGGGTCGAGGAAGCCCCCGACATTGCCGGGGCCTGCTGCAAGGTGCTCTTCCCTGACAACAAGATACAATTTAACGGTGGAAGGGCCGTCATCAAGGACGGGTTCATCGAATTCAGCCTGATCGATGCCTGGAAGAACGCCAGAGACATTGGTTCCATGAAGCGGCATGACTGTGACTGGATACCGGGAGGGGCTACGATCTATAAGCGTTCCGTCTATGAGAAGCTTTCGATCTGCGATGACTTCAGGAACGCCTATGAGGACAATGATTTTTCCTTCAATGTCAGGAAACTCGGATACCGGGTCGTCAACTGTCCGACCGCCGTGGTCATCCACCATCATGTCATGTATGACAAAAAAAGCGCATTCCATGAACGGGACTATATGGAGACCAAATACAGCCATACGGGACTGAAACAGTCAGTGCTCGCCTTTTACCGGAGGCACGGGGTCATCATAAAGGACGAGTACGTTTACCGCGTCTTTGGCGTCAACCGGTTTGACAATGAAAAGATACAGCAGCATTTCAGTGAACTTGCCCTGTTCTGGTATCATTAAGAGATGCCAACTACGCGAAACGATATTGTCACCCCTCCCCGTCGTCTGAGCTTTCCGGAGGACGAGGCCAGGCTCCCCTGGCTCGGGATGCTGCTTGACGCCTATGACATCATTGACCAGGGCATCACTCTGGCACTGCAAAGAGAAAAAAGAAAACATAACCGAAGACCTGCCTGCAGGGAGGGCTGCGGCGGCTGCTGCAGGACGCATAAGGATATCCCTCTGTACCCGCTTGAAATGACCGGGATCTACTGGTATGTGATAGAAAAAAGAGACAGGGCCTTTCGTCAGGAGCTCGCCGAAAAACTTGCCGGGCATACCCCGTCCTCTCCCTGCCCTTTTCTGGCCGATGACGCCTGTTCTATTTATCCGGTCAGGCCTGTTGCCTGCAGACAGTTCATCGTCTTTGGCGGACCCTGCGGTGAAGGGGAGGACCCCTATCATACCCGGCGGACCGATGTCCTGACCCCGCTCCCGGATTTCAGGGATAAGGCCTTTTATATCATGCTCCCTTTTTACGGGATAACAAAGGAGACCGAGAAGGAGGCTGCGATCAGGAATAACATTATCCATGCACGGGTCAGGAACCTTAAGACCACTGACTGGAACCCACTTGCACAGAGGATAGCAGAGTCTCTTGGTGAACCGGAGAAAACAGACGGCAGCGAAAACAGCAGGGAGGCACAATGATGGAAGGGAAAAAAATTGCAGACAGCAGCGTTGTTATCGCACAGGTCATGCTGCCGCAGGACGCAAATCCTGCCGGCAATATCCACGGCGGAGTGATCATGAAACTGATCGATACAACGGCAGCCGTTGTCGCCAGCAGGCATGCCCGAAGCAATGCCGTCACGGTATCCATAGACCGGCTCGATTTCCATCACCCGGTCTATATCGGCGACCTCCTCTTTCTGAAGGCGGGTATCAACATGGCAGGCAGGACCTCCATGGAGATTGGCGTGCGGGTTGAGGCTGAAAATTATGTGACCGGGGAGGTCAGACATACTGCTTCGGCTTACCTGACGTTTGTCGCTCTTGATAAAAATGGCAGGCCGACCCCGGTCCCTCCCCTGATCCTGGAGGCTGACGACGAGAAGCGCCGCAATCGGGAGGCGACACTCAGGAAGGAATCACGCCTGGCCGAAAAAAAACAGGAGTCGAGCTGCCAACTGGACTCGCGGAACTGCGGATAGCGGTTCATCCACAGGTCCTGCCGGGAGCAGGACTGGGGATGAACGTCCGATTGCTGGCCCGCACCCCTCCCTTCAGTGAAATGAAATAATTCCCCCTGTATGACCTTCATCATACTAATCCTGCATTTGTGATTATATACTTACCTTAAGTCAAAAATTGACTGACCAGGTAAAAAAATCACTCTCAGGAGGTTGTAAATGTTTTGTTATCAGTGTGAGCAGGCATCAGGCAGTAAGGCATGCACCAAGGTCGGCGTATGCGGCAAGGACCCGGAGTTATCGGCACTCCAGGACCTTCTGATCTATTCCCTCAAAGGACTTTCACTCCAGGCGGTTGAGGCAAGGAAGGCCAGCATCGTAGAACAGGACCTGAACATATTCACGACCAAGGCCCTCTTCTCAACACTCACAAATGTTGATTTTGACCCGAAGCGGTTCGAGGTCCTTATACAGCAGAGCATTGAATTTCGTAACAGCCTGAAGGCCAGGGTAAGGGCAGCCGGCGGACGGACAGACTTCACACACGGCAGCGCCTCCTTCAAACCCGCGGCCTCTGTCGAAGGCCTGGCAAAACAGGGCAGACAGGTCGTGGAACGGATATCTGACGTCCTGATCGACCCGGACATACAGTCTCTCCAGGACATCCTCGTCTTCGGGTTGAAAGGCGTCGCCGCTTATGCTGACCACGCCCAGATACTCGGCAAGACCGATGACTCAGTGTATGCCTTCATGCACGAGGCGCTTGCCGCCACCACCAGGACAGACCTCGGTTTGAATGACTGGGTAGCGCTTGTCTTGAAATGCGGGGAGATCAACCTCAAGGCCATGGAGATACTCGATTCAGGAAATACAGGCACCTATGGGCACCCGGTGCCGACAAAGGTACCTCTTGGGGCAAAGGCAGGCAAGGCGATCCTCGTCTCAGGCCATGACCTCAAAGACCTTGAGGCGATCCTGAAGCAGAGCGAAGGCAAGGGGATCAACGTCTATACACACGGTGAGATGCTGCCTGCCCACGGCTATCCCGGTCTGAAAAAATATCCGCACTTCTACGGCCACTATGGTACGGCCTGGCAGAACCAGCACAAGGAGTTTGCACACTTCCCCGGAGCCATCGTGATGACGACCAACTGCATCCAGAAACCCCTGGCATCATATGCGGGCAATCTCTTCACCTGCGGCCTCGTGGGCTGGCCGGATGTGGAGCACATATCGTCCGGTGATTTTTCGCCGGTCATCGAAAAGGCCCTTGCCCTGCCGGGGTTCATTAAAGATTTACCCGGCAAGGAAGTCATGGCGGGCTTTGCCCGGAATGCCGTGCTCGGCGTTGCAGACAAGGTTGTCGAATTGGTAAAGAACAAGCAGATCCGGCACTTCTTCCTCGTCGGGGGCTGCGACGGTGCAAAGGCAGGGAGGAACTACTACACCAAATTCGTTGAAATGGCCCCGGATGACACGGTCATCCTTACCCTCGCCTGCGGCAAGTTCAGGTTCTTTGACAAGGAACTGGGAGACATCGGCGGCATCCCGAGACTGCTCGACATCGGCCAGTGCAACGATGCCTACTCGGCAGTTCAGATCGCAGTGGCCCTCTCGAAGGCCTTTAATGTCGGGGTGAATGAACTGCCTCTGTCGCTGATCCTTTCATGGTATGAGCAGAAGGCCGTTGCGATCCTTCTCTCCCTGTTCCACCTCGGCATCAAGGATATCCGCCTCGGGCCGACGCTGCCGGCATTCATCACGCCGAATGTGCTTGATGTGCTGGTAAAGAACTTCGGCATCAAACCGATCGCCGCCACACCTGAAGAAGACCTCAGGACTATCCTCGGCGAAGACTGCTGCCGGGATATCGTGGCTGCCGCTTAGTCATAGGAACGATGCCTGTCTCAGGGAGGTCCGGGCTGCCGGCCGGACCTCCTTTTTCCCGCATGACAAATTTTCTGTGCATTCCCTGCCTTAAATCAGGTAAAGTATAAAGAGATGCGTTTTAATGAACTGAATATCCCGGAGCCGGTCCTTGAAGGGATAAGGACCGCCGGCTTTACCGAATGCACCCCTGTCCAGGCCATCACCCTGCCTGCTGCCTTGCAGGGGCGTGACATCACTGCCCAGGCCCAGACCGGGACCGGCAAGACCGCAGCTTTCCTTGTGGCGGTCTTTTCACGGATGCTCAGCCTGCCTGCGCATGATCAGGGCAATTCCCCCCGGGCCCTTGTCATTGCACCCACGCGGGAACTTGTTGTCCAGATCGATGCCGAGGCAAAGGTCCTTGGGACTCCTGCCGGGTTCAGGATATTGCCGGTCTATGGCGGCATCGACTATGACAAACAGAGGACAGAACTTTCCCGGGGAGTGGATATGCTCATCGGGACCCCTGGCCGGCTTATCGATTATTTAAAACAGAAGGTCTATAGCCTGAAGAAGACCGAGTTCCTGGTCATCGACGAGGCTGACCGTATGTTCGATATGGGATTCATCGCCGACCTCCGGTTCATGCTCAGGAGGATGGCCCCGTATGACAAGCGTCAGTCCATGCTCTTTTCGGCTACCCTTTCACACCGGGTCCTCGAACTCTGTTATGAGCATATGAACAACCCGGAATTGTTCAGTGTGACGCCGGAGCAGATGACCGTTGAGGTGGTCGAGCAGGAGCTCTACCATGTGGGCAAGGAAGAGAAGTTCGGTTTTCTCCTTGGTTTCCTCAGGCGCAACGCTGACGGGCATTTTATAATCTTCTGCAATATGAAATCCACGGCCGAAAAGCTCCAACTGCTCCTGAATGCGAACGGGTTTGTCAGCGAAGCCCTCACCGGGGACATTGATCAGAAAAAACGGATGAAGATACTCTCCCGGTTCAAGGACGGTTCCCTGTCGGTCCTTGTGGCAACGGATGTCGCAAGCCGCGGCCTGCACATTGACGGTGTCACCCATGTCATCAATTATGACCTCCCCCAGGATGCAGAGGACTATGTGCACCGGATAGGGAGGACCGCACGCGCAGGAGCGGGAGGCAAGGCCATAAGCCTCGCCTGTGAAGACTACGTACTGTCCTTTCCTGACATAGAGGAATATATAAAACAGAAGATCCCGGTCATACCGGTAACCGATGAAATGATCGCGACGGGGTACAAGAGGGTCTCAAGGCCCCGGGGGAAAGACCAGGTCGGGCGCGGAGGTAAAACACAGCATGCCTCAAGCAGCGGCAGGTCGTCCGGGCAGAGGGACAGAAAAAGGAGACCGCAGGGTAACCGCGGACAGGCTCCTCACAAGACTGCGAGGGAAGAAAAACCGGGAGCGTAGTTATCCTGCCGGATACGCCAGGTCAGGTCGTTTCAGCCTCTTCATAGAGGGGAGAAGATTTCGAATAATAGGGGATCGCATCTCCCGCGGCAACATAGTGATAGAACCCCGCAGCAACAGAACCGGCAACGATACCGGCCGTCGCCCCAAGGAGTCCCCCCCGTAACGGCTGTTTCCGGTCAGAGAGCATACCTGCCCCGGTGCCTGCCGCCGCCGCAATACCAAGCCAGATGATGAAATCATTTTTTCGCATAATCCCTGTATTCCTTTTTTATAAAAAGCAGTTTAGAATAACATGAATACCCGCTGTCAGACAAAACAGCAGTTCAGATGCAGCCTGACAGGAGATAGCATGAAAATAATGCACAGGGGAAGGGATTGAATACCGTGAAGCCCAAAAATGAACATGAAACCAGGATAGACCTGCTGCAGGCAAAACTCAGGGAAAGCGGGGTTGACGGTGCTCTCATCATCTATCCGGTGGACGTCTATTATTTCTGCGGCACGCGCCAGAACAGCCTGCTATGGGTCCCTGCAGACGCCGGTCCCGTGCTGCTGGTGAAAAAGAGCCTCAGCCGCGCCTCAGCCGAAAGCTCCGTCACTGATGTCCGCCCCCTCCCTTCATCCAGAGACTTTCCGGCCCTTTTCGGCAGCGAGATCAAACGCATCGGACTTATGTTCGACGTGCTGCCTGTTCAGCAGTATACCTATTACACCGGGCTTCTGGAAGGCCGGGAACTGCTTGACATCTCCCCGGTAAATCGTGAGCTCAGGGCAATAAAATCGGCATGGGAGCTTGAGCAGATGCGGCTAAGCGGAAACAGGCTCTCCGGCATCTTTAGCGAGGTCCCCTCGTTTCTCAGACCCGGGATGCGGGAGCTCGACCTGGCCGCAGAATTCGAATACCGCCTGAAGAAGGCCGGGAGCGAGGGATATGTCCGCATACGTGCCTTCAACCAGGAGATCATTGGCCTGGCAGTATCGGGTGAAAATGCTGCGATCCCCGGTTGTTTCGACGGACCGGTCACCGGCAAGGGCCTTTCTGCAGCCGCGCCGTATGGTCCATCCAATGACCTGATCCCGCAGAACGTTCCGATCATGATCGATTACGCTGCGATCTTCAACGGTTATATCGTGGACATGACCAGAATCTTTTCCTTCGGCAGTCTTGCCCCTGAACTGCAGAGCGCCTTTGAGACCGCATGCGGCATCCAGGCATGGCTTGTGGAAAATCTGCGGCCGGGAAGCACCGGCGAGGACCTCTATCGCGGAGCGGCCGCAATTGCGGAATCAGCCGGACTGGGGGGTCATTTCATGGGACACCCCGGAGAACAGGCAAAGTTCGTCGGCCACGGCGTGGGACTTGAACTCGACGAACTGCCCGTGCTTGCCCCAAAGTTCAGGGCACCCCTTCAGGCGGGCAACACGCTTGCGATCGAACCGAAGTTCGTCTTTCCCGGCCGGGGAGTTGTGGGGATCGAAAATACCTATGCGATCACCACGGACGGCTGCGAACTGCTCACCCGCTGCAGTGACGAGATCGTGTATCTCTAACGGACCGGCGCCCCGGCAGCATCCCACACAGGGCACCTGTGCACGTCTACCTCTGGGAAAGAGGAATGAAGCTCTTTTTCCCTTTCAGTGAAGAGACATAGGATGGCCTGATGATCTTTCCCTGAACGATCTCCTCGATCCGGTGCGCAGACCAGCCGGAAACCCTTGCCATTGCGAATATCGGAGTGAAAAGCTCTTTCGGTATGCCCATGCACCGGTAGACAAAACCTGAATAAAAATCAACATTGGTGCAGACGACCTTGCCCTTCTTCTTCTTCACAAGCCGCGGCGCCACTGCAGCGATCTTACGCAGCAGGGCAAGCTCTTTTTCCCTCCCTGCTGCCTGAGCAAGTTCTTTTGCCCTGTTTTCGAGGTAGACGGCCCGCGGGTCCGACACGGTGTAAACAGCATGCCCCAGCCCGTATATCTTCCCCGACTTGTCACCTGATTTTTTGTCGAGGATCATCTCAAGATACGCGGCCACCTCCTCATCGTCCTCCCAGTCCCTGACCTTCTTTTTTATATCACTGGTCATCTTGACGACGGCCTCGTTCGCCCCTCCGTGCAGATGACCCGAAAGCGAACCGATCCCTGCGCAGAGGGCCATATAGGTGTTCGCGCCCGAGGATGAGACACAGCGCGTCGAGAAGGTTGAATTGTTCCCTCCTCCGTGCTCTGCGTGAAAAACCAGCATCGTATCAAAAAGATCGGCCGTGAGACTGTCAGGCTTCTTTCCGGTGAGCATGGCGAGAAAGTTTTCCGAGGTGCTGAGTTCCGGGTCCGGTTCAACCAGCTGCTTCAGATCTTTCTTCTTCATCGTGGTGAACTGGTAGTTATAGGCAATGATGGTCGGAAATTTTGCTATGAGGTCTATGCACTGCCGTATCACATGCCTGAGGTCTGTCGAGTTCGGATTTTTATCAAAAAGATGCATGGCCGAAACGATCGTATGCAGCGCCCCCATCTGGTCGTCATGCTGGGGCCGGTTAAATATGATCTCCTTGACCTCCCGCTGCAATGCACGTCTTTTCCCGAGTTCCCGGGAAAATTTCTCCATGTCCGTTCCGGAAGGAAGCTCGCCGGTCAGGAGGAGGTAGATCGTCTCTTCAAAACCGAACCGTTTTTCGCGCTCTTTCCCGGCGACAAGGTCATCCACATCATAGCCGCAGTAATAGAGCTTGCCGGGTATGGGGTTGACACTTTCGATGCCGTCACCGCGGGTGACCTTCTCATAGCCGATGACCTGTCCCTTGCTGGTAATACCGACAAAAACACCGGTGCCGTCCTCGTTGCGCAGACCGAGCTTTATATTTTTTTCCTTTATGGTTTTAGGGTCAATCTTGTCATGCAGAATGGCAAGGTCTTCGATCTTCTTCAGTATTGCTTCCATAATTCAGTCACCTCTCAAAAAAATAGTAGACATTATTTAATAATATTTGACCCTAACAATGCAATCTGCCGGTCCATTCCGCATCCCTGCCACGTGAATATAGCCTGTGTCAACTTTAATGTAAGTGCGGTGGGGTAGAGTATTTGAGCGGATTCTTTTACCGATATTCCGACAGCTGACTTTTAATGGATCAGGAGGTAAAAGCCTCGGAGGTCGATAGACCGAGAATGAGCTCAAATACTCTGCACCACCGTATTCAGGAGTACGGTAACTGAATTATTCGCGCGGCAACTTCTTTTTAAAGAGGCAACGTGATAAAATTGAGCATGGCAGAGGAAACGCTCTATGACTGCATCATCATCGGCGCCGGTCCCGGGGGGCTCCAGGCCTCTATCTATCTCGGCAGGTATAACCGGCGAGTCCTTCTCATCGACAGAGGCGGCGGCAGGACATGGCATGCACGCCATATTGAGAACTTTCTCACGCAGGCGGTGATATCCGGGAAAGAGATCATCACCCTCGGCCTGCAGCAGGCCAGGAATTTCAACGTGCAGATCGTAAAGGGTCTCGTCACCAGGGTGATCAAGGATAGTCATTTTGAAGTGCATACAGAGGAAGAGCGGTATTCCTCGAAATTCGTGATCGTTTCATCCGGCGCAATCGAGAACCTGCCACCTTTCGACAACGTCCAGCGGTTCCTTGGTGAAAGTTTTTTTACCTGCGTTGATTGTGACGGATACCGGACAACGGGGAAGAAGCTTGTCGTCCTGGGCAATTCCCTGGAGACGATCCATCTCGCCCTCGCCATGAAGGAGATGTACACCGGAGATATTACCCTCGTCCTTTCAGCGCTCACGGTACCCCGGGTCTATCTGGATGAACTGGAGGAAGGTCAGATACGTCTTGCCCAGGGTATCCCGGTCAGGCTGTCGGGTGAGGACCGGCTTGAGGGGATCGAACTCCAGGACGGAAGCAGCATCCCCTGCAGCGTCATTATGTCCAACTTTGGTTACCGGCTGAATGATGCCTTTCTGGCCGGCCTCAACCTTAAAAAGGACGCCGCTCAGTTCAAGTACATAACGAATAAGCATTTTGAATCATCCTGTGACGGACTTTATATCGTCGGTCCGCTCACCGGTAATGATCAGGCCGTCATTGCCGCCGGAGAGGGGGCGATTGCAGCACTGGAACTTAAAAAAAGACTCCTGGAGCAGTAAGCTCAGCGCTGAATGATTCCTGCTGAGGATACATAACGGTACGAAAGAGGATGAAAGAGGATAAAGGCATGGGAAAGAAGGAAGATGTATTCCTGACAGAAGAGGCAAAGAAACATCTTCTGAAAGAACTGGAGCTGTTGAGGGGCCCCGTGACAGTCGTCGCCCTGCTGTCCGACGCGGAGAACCAGCCCTTTAACGTCTACTGCAGGAAACTCCTCGGCGAGCTTTCGGCCCTCTCGCCAAAGATCATACCGGTCTTTGCCGCACCGGGGGACGCAACAGCGAAAAAATATAATGTCAGCCGTACCCCTACCCTCCTGGTGCAGCCTGACCACTATGCGATACGCTTTACCGGCGCGCCGGCAGGCGAAGAGGCTCAGACCTTCCTGCTTTCCCTCATCATGTCATCGATAGGCCAGACAATACTCTCCGAGCCGTCAAAAAAGAGGCTTTCCGAACTCACCGAGGTCCGTAACATAAAGGTATTCGTCAGCCCTACCTGCCCCTATTGCCCTTTGCAGGCCTTGCTGGGCGTCGCTGCAGCCATAGAAAAGGCCGACCTCATCAGCACCGAGATCATCGAGATCCATGAAAACAAGGACCTTGCAAAGAAATTCAATGCCTTTTCAGTCCCCCAGGTCTTTATCGACGACCGGCTTGTCGGGCTCGGGCTGCAGCCGGAGGAGGTCTTCATTGAGGAGATCATCAGCGCGGCCCCGATTAAGGCCACGGCCTATGAGGGAGCAGACCAGACCGAAAAGGACCTCGTCATTGTCGGGGCCGGTCCTGCAGGACTGACCGCCGCGATATACGCGGTAAGGAGCGGCCTCAACTCAGTTGTGCTGGAAAAAGGCGCGCTCGGCGGACAGGTCGCGGTCACCCCTGTAGTCGAAAACTATCCCGGGTTCACCCGTATCGGCGGCAAGACCCTGATGGATATGATGGCACAACAGGCGATACAGTATACGGAAATCCATCAGGGAGAGGAGGTCCTCGAAACTGAGAGAAAGGACGACCTCTTTCACATAAAGACCAACCGGGCAATCTATAAGACAAAGGCAGTGCTCCTGACGACCGGCGCAGAAAGCAAGAAGCTTGATATCCCGGGCGAAAAGGAATTCCAGGGCAAAGGGGTAAGCTACTGCGCATCCTGCGACGGATATTTTTTCAAGGACAATAAGAAAGTTGTCGTGGTCGGCGGCGGCAACACTGCGGCAACAGAGGCTCTCTACCTGAAAAATATCGGGGCTGACGTCACCCTCATCCACCGGAAGGACAGCCTGAGAGCAGAGAGGTTCCTCCAGGAAAACGTCACTGCAGCCGGGATCCCGGTCCTTTGGAATACTATCGTCCAGGAGATCAGGGGCGAGGGGTCCGTCAGCAGTGTCCTGCTGAAAGACCTGGCTGCCGGGACGGAAAAGATACTGCCGGTCGACGCGGTCTTTATTGCCATTGGGTATACACCAAGCAATCTGCTCGCAGAGAAACTCGGGATCGAGACGGATGAAGAAGGCTACATCCGCGTGGACAAAGGGTACAGGACCTCGGTCAAGGGGGTCTATGCCGCCGGTGATATCACCGGCGGGTTCAAACAGATCGTCACTGCCGTCGGCCAGGCAGCCGTAGCTGCACAGACGATCTTTGAAGAAATTTCAATGCCCTATTGGAAGGGAAAAACGTAGTATAATAAAAGAAAACTACCGGAGGAACTGACATGAAGATCGAACTCGAAGGAACTTTACTTAAGATGACACCCGAGAACGAAAGGGAAAAAAAGGAGCTGAACCAGCTCTGGACCATCATCATCGACTGCGTCAAGCAGAACAGGAAACTGGTCCCGGTGGGTCAGTATATTCCGGGCATGAAGGAAGTCGCGACCTTTAACATCGAGTAGCCGTTGCAGCCCTGCTGCGGAACTCGGACGGTCGCTGAAGGACCGGAAAGGAATGGACAATGATCGTAATCACCGGGGCAACAGGTAATATCGGCCGCAAGATCACCACATCTCTTCTGTCACAGGGCCGGAAGGTGCGGGTCGTCGGCAGGGATGCGGGGAGACTGGCCGGATTTGCGGCACAGGGGGCTGAAACAGCAGTTGGCGACCTCAGGGATGTCCCGTTCCTCACACAGGCCTTCTCGGGCGCAACAGCGGCCTTTGCACTGATCCCGCCGAATGTCTCCGCAGCAGATTTCCGGGCCTATCAGAACGAGGTAGGCGCCGGGATTGCCGTAGCGATACAAAACTCAGGGGTCGCCCATATCGTGAATCTGAGCAGCCAGGGGGCGCATCTGACAGAGGGGACCGGACCGGTCAAGGGCCTGCATGACCAGGAAGAGCGGCTCAACAGACTGCCGGATGTCAATATCCTCCATGTCAGACCGACCTATTTCATGGAAAATCTGCTCATGAACATCCCTCTGAT
>SCQH01000099.1 GCA_004321925.1 Nitrospirota bacterium
TGGAGACAAGGTGATGCTGAAGATCGTCTTCGAAAACCTCCTTTCAAACGCGATAAAATTTACCCGCACCCGGTCCAGGGCGATCATCGAGGTCGGTTTCAGCACCGATCAGCCAGCAGAGCTGGTTTGCTATGTCAGGGACAATGGTGTTGGGTTCGATATGAAATATGTGGATAAGCTCTTTGGTCTTTTCCAGAGGCTCCACCGGCCGGAAGAGTTCGAAGGCACCGGTCTCGGACTGGCGAACGTAAGGCGCATTATCCATCGGCATGGAGGCAGGACCTGGGCCGAGAGTAAGATAAACGAAGGCGCTGCAATCTTTTTTTCATTGCCAAATACCAGGGAGGTATAAATTATGGTGGTCAATCTGAAGCGTATCTTATTAGTCGAGGACAGTCCCAATGATATCGAGCTTACTCTTGAGGCCCTGTCCGAACACAATCTTGCGAATACGGTTGAGGTAGCAAGGGACGGACAGGAGGCCCTTGATTACCTGTTCCATGAGGGCCAGTTTGCGGACAGGGCCAACGGCAACCCGGCGGTCATTCTGCTGGACCTGAAGCTCCCGAAGGTCAGCGGGCTCGAGGTCCTGACGAAGATCAGGGCCGACAATCGCCTGAAGCTCATTCCGGTAGTGGTGCTGACCTCGTCACAAGAAGAAAGGGACAGGATCGAAAGCTACAACCTGGGCGTTAACGCCTATGTGGTCAAGCCGGTGGATTTCCATGCCTTTATCGATGCAGTAAAAAATCTGGGAATATTCTGGGCGATCATCAACGAACCGCCCCCCGGGAGCATTGCCTAGTGCGGGACATGATGCAAAGGCTGCAGCTCCTTAATCTGGAGGACAACGCTCATGACACTGAGCTTATTATGGCCACGCTCGAGGAAGAGGGGCTGGCCTGCGACATAACCCGCGTTGAGACGGCAGAGGACTATGCGGCAGCGCTCGCCCGGGGCGGTTTTGACCTGATCCTTGCCGACTACAGACTTCCCTCATTTGACGGTATGTCTGCCCTGATGATTGCACGGGAAAGATGTCCCGGCATACCGTTCATCTTCGTCTCAGGTTCCATCGGCGAAGACATGGCGGTCGAGGCCCTGAAGAACGGCGCCACAGATTATGTCCTGAAAGACAAATTGATCCGACTTGCACCGGCAGTGAGGCGGGCGCTGAACGAGGCAGATGAAAAGAAGGAGCACAAAAGTGCAGAACAGGCCCTTCTGGAAGCAAGCCGGTTCAATCGTCAGATCATCGAATGCGCGCAGGAAGGGCTTATTGTGTATGGCCCGGACCTGAAGTACCGGGTCTGGAACCCGTTCATGGAACAGCTTACCGGCCTTTCTGCCCGTGAGGTCCTGGGCAGGCATCCGCTGGAAATATTCCCCTTTCTCCGCGAAGCCGGGATCATGGAGAGCATTGAAAAAGCACTTGCCGGGGAAATAAGTGAAGCGGCACGTTATCATTTCCACATCCCTCAAACCGGACGAACCGGCTGGACTTCAGATATTAGTGCCCCGTTACGGAGCGCAAACGGAGAGATCATCGGGGTCATCGGCATAGTGC
The DNA here is from genome assembly GCA_004321925.1 of Nitrospirota bacterium. Classification (GTDB taxonomy): domain Bacteria; phylum Nitrospirota; class Thermodesulfovibrionia; order Thermodesulfovibrionales; family UBA6898; genus PALSA-1316. Next base: position 1,568 of record SCQH01000099.1, read on the forward strand.
GTGACATCTCAGCGCATGTTCAGGCTGAGGAGGCCCTCGGAAAGTCGGAGCGTCAGTACCGGCAGCTGGTGGACAATGCCCTTATCGGCGTATACCGGGCGACACCCGAAGGGAAGTTTCTTTATGTGAACGATGCAATGGTCAGTATATTCGAGTGCGAAAACGCTGAGGAAATGCTGCAGCTGCCTGTCGGGGCCCGCTATAAAAACCGCCGGGACCGGGAGGTATTTCTGAATACCCTTAAGAAACAGGGGAAGGTCCCTCACTATGAGCTTGAAGTCCCCACAAAGACAGGAAAGCTCAAGACGATCGTGATAAGCGCCGTTCTCGAAGAAGGGTTCATCACGGGGATGGTCAATGACATCACGGAGCACCGGCATCTTGAAGAGCAGCTGCGTCATGCGCAGAAGATGGAGGCGGTCGGCACGCTGGCCGGGGGTATTGCGCATGATTTCAATAATATCCTGAATGTGATCATGGGGTACGGCACCCTGGTCCTGGACGGGCTGGGCGCCGATGATCCGCTGAAGACGCAGATGAATGA
>SCQH01000100.1 GCA_004321925.1 Nitrospirota bacterium
CTCACCCGGTCTTCGGCCTCGTCATCCTGCAGGCAAAAAGAGAAGGCGCCAAGCTGCTCGTTGCCGACTCGAAAGAGACAAAACTGACCCGCCACAGCACCAGTCACCTGAAGATGAGACCGGGGACCTCGGTTGCCCTGCTCAACGGCATCTCCCGCATCATTGTCGAAAAAGGGCTTTTCAACCGGGAGATCGTCTCCCGGATGGAGGCGTTTCCGGCCTTTGAAAAAAGTCTTGAGCCGTATACCTCTGCCCGTGTATCAGAGATCACCGGCATCCCCGCGGATGCCCTGATAGCCGCTGCTGCGGAGCTTGCCTCGGCAAAAGACAGGATGATCTGTTTCAGCCTCGGATTTACCGAGAACACAAAGGACGCCGACCTGGTGCTGGCAGCCTCAAATCTCCTCATACTCCTCGGGGAAGAGACCTCAGCGCTTCAGGTCCCGGCAGAGTATGCCAACACCTATGGGCTGTATGCGGTCGGGCTCAGGCCTGATGCCGAGGCCCCCAACGGCAGGACCCTCTTTGATATGCTGTATGAGGAAGGCGCGGTGAAAGGGCTGTACATAATGGGTGAGGACCCTGTCTCGTCTTTCCCGTATAATGCAAAGATACTCAGCACGCTCAGGAACCTTGAACTGCTCATCGTTCAGGACATCGCCATGACAGAGACCGCACGGCTTGCGGACGTGGTCCTGCCTGCTGCTGCCTGGGGGGAAAAGGACGGGACCTTCATCAATGCCGAAGGAGTGGCACAGAAGGCGGTCAAGATCGTGGATGCCCCCGGCCAGGCCCTTCCTGACTGGCTGATCCTGAGGAACCTGGCCCTCGCGATGGGCAGGGAGATAGCCGTACGGAATGTCTCTGATGTAACGGCCGAGATCATGGCCGCAACACAGAACGAAGAGAACAAAGCGGATAAAAGGGTCTTCATTCCCGTGGATTATACCCCGGGAGAAGAGACCGATGCAGCGTATCCGCTGACCCTGGTGACGAGGGACGTGCTCCAGCATTCCGGCACAATGTCAACACGGTCCAAGTCCCTCGACCTTGTGGTATCAGAGGCACTTTTGGAGATCAGCCCGCAGGACGCAGTCAGGCTCGGCATCACGGAGAACAGCCACGTCAAGATCTCGACACGGCGGGGAAGCGTTTATCTTAAGGCGAAGATATCCGAGACCATACCGGAAGGCCGGGTCTTTGCCCCGGTGCACTTCCCTCACGGCCGCGTAAATTCCCTCACCTATCCTTCAGATAACGGTAAAAGCGGGACTGATGCGGTCAGGGTCGAGGCGGTCAAAGGCTGAAAAATACCTTATCCTGGAAAAGAGACAGGCAGCCCCTATCTCTTTTCCAGGATGATCTTATGCCGCAGTAATGAGACCTCTTTGATCTCACCCTCAAATACCCTCTGTTCTCCGAAGAGATTTTTCAGGAAGATCTTGCCCTGCTCGGGCTTCATGACATCCACATTCTCCAGATAGAGTTCCTCAACCCCGTCCTTATACACATAGGCATTCGCTTCACACATTTCCTGACTCCTTTATCCTGGTTAACATATGTTCAATGAGGTGCGGCAAGGGCTCGCGTGAGATGCCGATCATCTCAACCCCCTCCTGGTTCAGCGGGAGCAGTATCTTCAGGGCAGTCGAGGAAACAAGGGCCGAGGCCATGCGGGCAGTGACCTCCCCGAGCATGGCGTCAGGGAGCATGATGCTCAGGGGCCCCACGATGATATCAACCCGGGAGGCATTCCATATGATCGCATTCTCGCCGGTGGCCCCCTTGTTCGCCCGCGACTTCATCATGGATGTTGTCGCGGCAGCATTGGTGCCCAGGGCAATGATCTCTATGCCGTCCCTGAACTCTTCCTTCAGCCTTTTTACGATCAGGGTGCCGATGCCGCCGCCCTGTCCGTCAACCACTGCAATTTTAAGCATACTTACAGTATAAGAGACCTGAAAGGGAGAGTCAAATGGCTTGCTGACAAGGTTGTATGATACTACCCTGTCAGACAAGTATTTTTTGACACTTCCCCGGAAAACTGAGATAATAGGAGCATAACTCAATAATTTTATTAGAGACGCAGGGGATATGAAAAAGCACGAGATCGCGATACTGACCGACAGCAAGAAACAGCTCCCTTTTCTTGAGAGCTTTTTCAGGGACAGGAATAAATACCGGCCTTCGTATTTCAGCGACCCTGCCCTGCTGCTCGACCATGCACGGGTAACCCCTCCCGCAGCCATGATCCTCGGCATGAAGAACATCAGCGACATAGCACGGGCCGCAGGCCAGATACCCTCGGTTGCCCTGATCAGCGGGGACATCAGAAGGAACATCAGGGAAGCACGGAATTGCAAGGCAAACTGTTATCTCTATCCCCCGTATCTTGATATAGATCTCGAGCATAAGATCGAGGCGATCATCCGAGAAAAGATGATGCACGAAAAAATGGAGGCCAGGAAGAAAGAGCTTGAAGCGGTCATCGACCTGACACAGCTCATTTCCGACACCCTCGATTCAAAGGAACTGCTCTACCGGATCGTCAGGAAGATCGCCGAGATAATCCCCGTGACGAGGTGTTCGATCATAAAGATCGACTCGCACAACAGGACCGCCATTGTGGTTGCGAGCTATGAGAACCAGATCTTCAGGGACATAAAGATCAGCCTGAGAAAATATCCGGAAATTCTCGAAGCGCTCACCACAAAAGAAGACGTGATCATACGCGACGTTGCGACCGACCCGCTCATGAGCAAGGTCAGAAAGCTCATAGCCCCGCTCGGGATACGCTCTATCCTGGTCGTACCGATCTTTCGCAGCAGCAAGGTGATCGGGACCCTGTTCCTGAGGACCTCACGGTCCCAGGGCACCTTTTCGGAACCGGAGATACGCCTGTTGCACAGCATGGCCAACGCATCGGCAAACTCCCTTTTCAACTCTTTTTTATTTGAGCAGGTCGAGGACGAAAAGACGAGGCTCGAAAAGCTCTCGATCACGGACTATCTTACCGGCATCTATAATGTCAGGTATTTCTACCACCGGATCATACAGGAATTCAGCCGCGCCCAGCGGTACTCATCGTCGCTGAGCTGCCTGATGCTCGATATCGATTTCTTCAAAAAGGTCAATGATGTCCATGGGCATAAGACCGGGGATATGGTGCTGAAGGAGTTTGCCACCGTCCTCAGGAGACATTGCAGAAAAAGCGATGTGCTCGCGCGGTATGGCGGGGAGGAGTTCATCATCCTGCTGCCTGAGACCGCCCCCGAGGGGGCCTTTTCCGAAGCTGAGAGGATAAGAAAACATATCAGCAGCCACAAATTCAAAAGCCTGAAAAATAAAAATGAGCTCACGGTCAGCATAGGGATCGCGACCTCCCCCCATCCAAAGATCAAGGCCCATGACGACCTTATAGCCTCTGCTGATTCAGCGCTGTTCACCGCCAAGAACAGCGGAAGAAACAGGGTGGCGATCTATACGTAGCCATACGGATAATTCTCCCTGCATGGCAGCCACGACCCCCTGAGTGCATATAATAACCTCCCATATAAACGCCGACTTCGACGCCTTTGCCTCCATGGTCGCGGCCCTGAAGCTCTGGCCTGATGCCTTACTGGTCTTCTCCGGCTCACAGGAGAGGAACCTCCGCGACTTCATCGAGGTCTTTCACCCGGTGGCAATTAAACGGATCAGGGAGATCGAGCTCAGCAAGATAACCCGGCTCACCCTGGTCGACACAAAACAGGCCGGCAGGATCGGCCCTCTTGCCGAGGCGCTCACCAACAAAGATCTGAGCATCCGGATCTACGACCATCATCCGGCCGGGCCGGGTGACATTGCAGCCGCATATCAAAAAATAGAGGACGTCGGGGCCACCGCGACCATCCTGACGGAACTGCTGAAGGAAAAAAAACTCCATCCGACACCGATCGAGGCGACCCTGCTTGCGCTGGGCATCTATGAGGAGACCGGGTCCCTGCTCTTCCCGTCCACGACAGGGCGCGACCTGCTGGCCATAGCATACCTCCTGAAAAAAGGGGCGAACCTTTCCATTGTCTCAAATTATCTCAAGGTAGACCTGAGCATTGAAGAACTTGATCTCTTAAACGAGCTGGTCACGTCCTCCCAGGTGGTCGTCGTACGCGGCATTCGCGTAGCGATCACACGGGCGGCGAGGGATTCCTATTTCGGTGATGCGGCGCATCTTGCCCACAAGATAATGGACATGGAGGATGTTGACGCTGTTATTCTTCTCCTGGACATGGGAGGAAAAATTCTGCTTGTCTTCAGGGCGAGGGTCCCTGAACTGGATGTCGCCGGACTTGCGCAGGAGTTCGGCGGCGGCGGGCATCCTGCCGCAGCCTCGGCAACCGTGAGGGAGGCTTCCCTTGAGGTGATCGCCGACAGACTGAGATCCCTTCTGGCCGGCCATATCAAGCAGGGGAAGACCGCACGTGATATCATGACAAGCCCCGTCATCACCATCCCGTCGACCGGCTCTGTCAAGGAGGCAGAGGATACCCTGACACGGTACGGGGTCAATGTGCTCCCTGTCCTGAAGGACGGTGTTTACGCAGGACTGATCTCGCGGGAGGTCGTCGAAAAGGCTCTTTTCCATGGCTTCAGGAAGAACAGCTGCCTGGATTTTGCCACCACCGACGCCCTGACCGTTGTAGCCGATACGCCGATCCGGGAGGTCGAGACACTCATGATCGAGCATAACCAGAGGTTCATGCCGGTCATGAAGGGCGGGAGCCTGCTCGGGGCAATTACCCGCACTGACATCCTGCGGGTGCTCTATGAGGATTACCTGCGAAAGAGACACATTGACAAAGAAGATATATCGGAGAGGACCTCCCCCGGCAGGAACCTTTCGTCCTGGCTCAGGGATAAATTCCCGGATGATGTTTTTAGCCTGCTTCGGACCTCGGGTGAGATCGCCGACGGCATGGGCTATACGGCCTATCTGGTCGGAGGGTCCGTGAGGGACCTGATGCTGGGGAAGGAGAACCTCGATATAGACATAGTCATTGAAGGCGACGGGATCCTGTTTGCGCGGGCGCTTTCCGAACACCTGCACGGCGCCATGAGAACGCATGAAAGATTCGGGACGGCAAACATCAGGCTTGGCGGCCTCAAGGTCGATATCGCAACGGCGAGGACCGAATATTATAAATCCCCGGCCGCCCTTCCCACGGTCGAGACCTCGTCCATCAAGAAAGACCTCTACCGCCGTGACTTCACGATCAACACCCTTGCGCTAAAGCTTAACCCGAGGAATTTCGGACAGCTTATCGACTTCTTCGGCGGGCAGCGCGACCTGAGGGAAAAAACGATCAGGGTGCTCCATAACCTGAGCTGTGTTGAAGACCCCACACGGGCATTCAGGGCGGTCAGATTTGCCGAGAGGTTCGGGTTCAAGATCAGCAAGCATACGGAGAATCTGATCAAATCCGCCATACAGATGGACCTGTTCGGAAAGCTCTCGGGCTTCAGGCTTTATGAGGAACTTCTCCTTGCCTTCAAGGAGACCGATCCGGTAAAGACCCTGAAAAGACTTTCGAAGTTCAATCTCCTGAAGGTCATCCATGCTGACCTTGAATTTACCGACCACCTTCAGGAGAGGTTCTCTGCTATGCAGGAGACCCTTGCCTGGTACAATCTGCTGTATCTCGAGGAAAAGGCGGATATGGCGACGCTCTATCTGATGACGCTCTTGTCTGACCTGCCCGACACAAAAAAAAATGAGGCCCTTGAAAGACTCGCGGCGCCTCCCCGGACCAGGGCGCTGATACTGCAGAGCGCAACGGAAACAGAGGCGATCCTGAAAAGACTGCCCCTGGATGACGCTGCCGCGCTGTACCATATTTTAACCGGGGTCAAGATTGAGACCCTGCTGTTGATCATGGCCATGGCAACTGACAGTAAAAAGAAAAGGAACGTCTCCCGATTTCTTGTCGAACTCAGAAAGGTCACCCCTGCTCTGAAGGGAAGCGACCTGAAAAAACTGGGGATCCCTCAGGGCCCGCTCGTCGGAAAGATCCTTGCTGCGGTCCTCGATGAAAAGCTCAGGGGAAAGCTCAAAACGGCAGAGGATGAAAGGGAGTTTGTGAAAAAACATTTTATAGCGGCAAAGTAACCGCTTTTTATGTATAATGATCAGACGGTATACCGTTATTAACCTCAGGAGGAATTTATGCCCAGTCCATCACATGCCTTCCCCGGAAGCAGCACCAGCAGGTCAGCAAGGTTTTGTTACGCGCTTTGCTTCCTGATCATTGTCGCAGCCTTCTCCTTAACGTCGGTACCTTCTGTATCCGCAACCGAGGGTGGCGGCGGGGCATACCCTAACGGAGCCGAAGATTTCATGGCTGGTGCAGTCCCGCCTCCCGGCTTCTATCTGCTCGATTACCTGATGCACTACCGGGCCAACAAGCTCAGGGATAACAGCGGAAACAATATCTTCCCGGACTTTGACCTGAAGGTGACCGCGAATGTCTATCGTTTCATCTACATCACGAAACATCAGGTGCTGGGAGGGTTCTGGGGAATGCATGCCTTTGTTCCCCTGGTCAATGTGGATGTCACCGTGCCGCCGGTGGGCAGCCAGTCCAAAAGCGGGGTCGGTGATATAATCGTGGACCCGTTCATACTCTCGTGGCATTCAAAGAACTGGCACGCAGTCACCGCGCTTGACATCTATATCCCCACCGGGAGCTATAACAGGAATAATCTTGCCAACGTCGGCCGCAACTACTGGACCTTTGAACCGATCGCCGGCATCACCTATGTGAGCGACAGCGGTTTCGATGTCTCGGCGAAGATCATGTACGACATCAATACAAAGAATGACGACACCAATTACACCTCGGGCAATGAGTTCCATGTTGACTACACCCTCGCTCAGAAATTCGGCAACCTGAGTGTCGGACTCGGCGGTTACTACTATAAACAGATCACCGACGACGAGCAGAACGGAACTAAGGTCAGCGGGAACAAAGGCCAGGTCCTGGCTTTCGGACCGCAGCTGAAATATGATTATCAGAACATGAGCTTCCTGCTGAAATATCAGACAGAAACGCAGGTCAGGAACCGGCCTGATGGCGAAACCTACTGGTTCAAGTTCGTTTATGCGTTTTAAATAAGATCCGGATGGAAGGATTCCGTCCGGGGGCTCATTGACCTCCCTCTGAAAATCTGATATCCTTCTACTAATTACTTTGTGGACGGGGGACAGTATGGACAAAGAACTTCAGACGCTCCTGGAGCTGGCTTCGGAGAGGGGCAATCACTATGTCAAGGGTGATTGTGAGCTTTCAGAACTGCATACGAAAATGTCGGAACTGGGGGTGCTGCTCCTCGAAAAGGCAAAGAGGCTGCCCGGCATGGACGAATCAAAAATAAAGGAAGAGCTTATCGAGATACAGAACAAACTCGACGACCTTAGGAAAGCAATCTTTTCGAGCAAGATAAAAACGCGTTAGCGCTCACTTTGCCTGCTCGGCCTGACGTTTTTTCTCCTCCTCAAGGGCCCGTGTTACATCCTCGTTGAATTTCTTGATCTTCTGGTCGAGTTCAGCATTGCGCCTGCCTAATGCATCGAACTGGCTTGCAGGCATCCAGGCGGGGGCATTCCTGATCTCCTCCTGTACCTGCTGCTTCTCCTTCCTCAACCGCTCCCTTTCTGCCTGAAATTCTGCCGCCTTTTGTGCAGCAGGATCATTCTTCTGGAGCGATGCCGCACCCTCTGCTTTATCCGTGCCGTTTTTTCCCGGGACATCCCCTTTCCCGCTGGTCTTCCCCGCTGGTGATGACATTTTCTTATCCTGCGGCTCCGGATCAGACAGCTCCTGAGATTTGACAGTCACCTTTTTCATCGAGGCAATATCCTTCTTCAGCAGCTCAAAGCTCCCCCCCATGGTAAAACAGGTGAACCGGTCCCCCTGGTCCTGACATTCCTCGGCAACCATCTCCGACTCATTCTTCAGTGTGATCTTTACCCCTCCAAAGGACTTCTCAGGGACAGCCAGCACGAGCATGAGGCTGAGGATTCCACAATACACCAGCATCTGTTTCATCACAGGGACCTCCTGACATGGTTCATGACAAGCTCACGGATAACCTTTGCGTTACGGCCCCCGGAGACAACAAATCCGTCAGGCATGATCATGGTCGGGGTACCGGTTATCCCGAGTTCTGCCCCGAGTCTGACCGTATCATCCACCACTCCCGTCCCGCAGGAAGGCCTGGGTATCTGCTTCTTGCTGAAATTATCCTCCAGAAGCTGAAGGGACTGGCTGCACATAATGCTCACAGACTTCCAATGAGCATCAGGATGCATCTGCAGCGGCATCAGCTTAAGGTAAAACACAATATCGCCCTTCTCTGCAAGAACCTTCTTTAGTTCATCATGAAGGCGCGCGCAGTAAGGACAATCAGGATCGGTAAAGATCACGACCTTATGTTCGGCGTTCTTGTCACCAAGGACCAGCGCCGTGTCAAGGGGGATCTTGGCAATATCGATATATTGTACCGGAGGCTTCTGCTGTGCAGCTGCAGGCTTGATCTCAGGTGCTTTCCCGGTGCCTTTGCCCTCCGTATCGAGATCGAGGATCATGCCCCTGACGATCTGTTTTTTCGAAAAACCGACATAGAGGGTGTCACGTGCGCCATTATCAGCAAGCGAGACCTCCCAGAGGCCGCGGACAGGGCTCATTTTTATATCGACGACCTTCGCTCCGGAACGCTTCATCTTTGAAAGTATCTGTTCGACCTCGTTCTTTTCAAGGGAATGGCACTTCTGGCAGTCCACTTCACATCCGCCAAATCCATAGGCCCTTGAACCATAGAGGACAATCACCAACATCCCCAGTGTGATCACAATATTCTTAATGGATACCATGCTCTTCTCCCTTTTCCTGCGTGATTATATAATTATATCACGCTGGAGACATAAATTTGGCCGGAACTCCCCTGCCACGGCCCTCAGCGTTTTACGCGTAATATGCCTTCCATCTGGCTGATCTTCTGAATGATCATCCTGAGCTGTGCAATGTCCCTGACATCGATGATAAAGGTGATGAGCCCTCTCTGGTCCTGCGTCGAGGAGGCCTCAAGATGATTGATATTGATGTTAACGGACGAGATGAGCGCACTAAGGTTGGCCAGGATCCCGGGCTTGTCGATCGTCTCGACAAAGAGACGGGCACTGGCTGTAAAATCGGGAGCCGACTGCCAGTCAACATCGATCAGCCGGGCCTCGGCGCCGGTCTGCTTTTCGAGGTTCGGGCATTCCTTCCTGTGGATCGTAACGCCCTTGCCGACCGTTACAAAACCCGCAAGATTGTCCCCGGGGATCGGGTAGCAGCATTTTGCCGTATGGTACAGCACATCATCGATCCCCTTGATGCTGACCCCTTTGTGCTCCTTGAGCGGTTTCTGCTGACGGGCCGGCTCCGGCTCCGCAGTGACCTTCTCGGGCATTAGCCTGTTGAGCACCTGATGGGAGGAGACCTTTCCGAACCCGACCGCAGAAAAGAGCTCTTCCAGCGACCCCAGGCCGAGCGATTTTGCCGCCTTCAGGATCTCATCGGACTTCATGAGGGCATTGCTCATGCTATGCTTTCTCAGTTCTGTTTCGAGCAGCTTTATGCCAAGCTCAACGCTCTGGGACCTCTCCTCCTGCTTGATCCACTGCTTGATCCTTGTCTTTGCCCTCTGGGTAATAACAAACTTGAGCCAGTCCCTGCTCGGCCCATGCGTCGTCGAGGTAATGATCTCGATCGTATCCCCGTTCTTGAGGATATATCTGAGCGGCACGATCTTGCCGTTTATCTTGGCACCGACACACCGGTGACCGACCTGGGTATGCACCCCGTAGGCGAAATCGACCGGGGTCGAGCCTACCGGCATCTCCTTGATCTCTCCCTTGGGCGTAAAGACATAGACGACCTCAGGCACGACCTCGCCCTTGACCGCCTCAAGAAAATCGACCGCGTCCGGAACTTCCTTCTGGACCTGGACCAGGTCCCTGAGCCACGCGATATATTTGCTGTTGCGTTCGTCGAACTCGCCTTTTTCCTTATATTTCCAGTGGGACGCGATGCCCTCCTCCGAGATGCGGTGCATCTCTTCGGTCCTGATCTGGAACTCGACCCTTTCGCCCTTCGGGCCGATGATCGTCGTATGCAGTGACTGGTACATATTCGACTTAGGGACCCCGATGTAATCCTTGAACCTTCCCGGGATCGGGGTCCAGAGGGAGTGGATGAGCCCCAGTATCGCATAGCAGTTTGACTTTGTATCTGTCAGTATCCTGAGACCGATGACATCATGGACCTGGTCAAAGGTGATCCGCTGCTTCTGCATCTTCTGGTAGATGCCATAATAGTGCTTGATCCTGCCCTTCACCCTGCCGGGCAGGCCTTCCTCTTTCAGCTTGGCCTCTATCAGCTCAATGACCTCTTTGATATAGCTTTCCTGCTCCTCTTTCCTCTTGGCGACCTTCCTGATCAGTTCATCATAGAGCTCCGGCATGAGATACTTGAAGCTGAGGTCCTCAAGCTCCAGACGGAGCCAGCCGATGCCGAGCCTGTTGGCAAGCGGCGCATATATCTCGAGGGTCTCGGCTGCGATTCGCTGCTGTTTGGCGGCAGGCAGGAACTCAAGGGTCCTCATGTTATGGAGCCGGTCCGCAAATTTGATGAGGATGACACGGACATCCTCCGACATCGCAAGGAGCATCTTCCTGAAGTTCTCTGCCTGGGCCTCTTTCTTGGTCTGGAACTCGACCTTGGACAGCTTGGTGAGGGACTTTACGATGAAGGCGATATCCTTGCCGAAGATACCCTTAAGGTCGTCGGTGGTCGTGAGTGTGTCCTCGACCGTATCATGCAGCAATCCGGCAGAGATGGAGGCCACATCCATCTTCATGTCGGCAAGGATGTACGCAACGGCAAGCGGATGTTTGATATAGGGAGAGCCCTCGCTCCTTTTCTGGCTGCAATGGGCCTCGCTCGAAAAGTGGTAGGCCTTTTTGAGTATATCCAGGTCAGCGCCGCCTTTATATGAGCGGACCTTCTCCAACAGCCCCTTCAGGGATAACATCTCAGACATGTTCATATTATACACATTAACGGGCATTTAGCTTAAGAGGTTGTTCTCCTCTGTCACATCCCCGACCGGTACCATCTAACCCGAATTTCCGAAGGGATAAAGTGTGATATACTCGAAGAAAGGGTCAGTCGCCATAACCCTTAAGGAGGCAGGACATGAGTGATCTAAAGGAAAGGATTTACGAGGCAGGGAAAGATCTGCAGCTGATCAATTTTGCGACGATCACGGAGGATGGGCGGCCATGGGTCCGCTATGTCGTCGGAAAAGCAGATAAAGACCTGGTCTTCCGTTTCTGCACCAATAAGGATACCAAGAAGGTCAGAGAGATCAGGAAAAACCCGAACGTTCACATCTCAATGGGAGCCGAAAATCTGGAGACCGCAAAGAATTGGCTCCAGGTTGCCGGAACAGCCGAAGTGTCGGTCGACAAGGCCGAGCGGGATGCCTTCTGGTTCGATGAATTAAAGAACTATTTCTCCGGCCCCGACGACCCCGGTTATTGTATAGTGATCGTCAGGCCGTCGCGGATAGAATTCGGGACAATGGGAAGCATGACGCCTGAAGTCTGGGAGGGAAAGTAATAGAGGCAGGGCATAAAGCGGGCATTGCTGATCTTAACCGGCAAAACCACTACCCGATCGTTGGCAAATATCCTATTCTGAGGCATCCCCAGTGGCGGTCGTTGAGGGTGATCGGGAAGGCCAGATCAACAACAAGCTGTCCCCCTGCCTCGATGGGCCGCCTGAAGGCCTGGCCGATGAGTCTCGGAGATTTTGCACCCTTCTGTGACACGGGGTCTTTCATGATCACACCTGTCCTGTTCGGCATGACGTGGACCGGCATGAACCCGCAGCGGTCCATGCCCACGACATAGATAATGCTCCGGTCCCCTGCAGACCATCTCTTGAGCTCCGGGAGGACTTCCGATTCGAAATATTCGGAAGCCCCGTTTCTATGTCTGTCGCCCTCGATCAGGCGATAGTTTTCATCAAAGAGTGCCTCACCCCTGACCTTTCCTGAGGCCATGTCCGCCAGCAGCTTTCCCCTGAACTCTCCGACAGCTGCGAGGAGAAGGCTCTCAACCTTTCGGTCGGTCTCATCCATCTTGAATGCACAGAGTTTCGAGTAGATATCCAGAGTGCCCCTGGCTACGGTCTCCCCTGACTGCGCGATACGCTCTGCAAGGGCCCTGGCGTGGCTCGCCTGCGTGGTGACCTCCTGCATGTTAGAGGACACATCCTCGGCGATCCTGGCTGCCTTCGATGTGATCTGCCGCAGGGAATCGTCGGTGCTCCGGGCCTTTTTTATACTCTGATCCACGATAGCGAGAGTGGCTTCCATGTTCATGAGCGAGTCATCGGCTTTTTCCCTGATCAAGGCTATGGTGCCGGCTATCTCGTCGGTATAGCTGGAGGTTCTGTCGGCGAGCTTTCTGACCTCACCGGCCACGACAGCGAAGCCCCGGCCTTTCTCTCCTGCCCGAGCGGCCTCGATAGCTGCATTCAGAGCAAGGAGATTCGTCTGCCGGGTGATCTCTGCGATAACATCGGTGAAACCGGAGATCTCTCTGGCTGCCTCGGACAGGGCCTTATTGGTCTCGGCCCAGGACGATATTTCAAGAGAGAGTTTCTTGATGCTCTCGAGGGAAGAGTCCATATCCTCCGGGGCATCTTTAGCCTGAGCCGGATAATTACCGGCCCGGCGGGAGGCCCCTGCAGATCTATTGACGGTGCCGGCTATCTCGGCCACGGTAGTGGACATTTCATGCATTGATGCGGCTACCTGGGCTGCGAGTTTCTTGGTCCGGTCAGTGGCCTCCACCATCTCGCCGGCATCATGCTTAACACTGTCGGATATCAACGTCTGTTCAAACCCCTGGACAAAGAGATACTTAAGAGAAGCACTGACCTCGGCTAACAGCGCATTGATCTTGAAAATAATTCTGCCGCGTCTGCCGGGCAGGAAGCCTTCCCTGAGCCTCATGTCCAGGTCCGGTCTTGCATATGCGGATTCATTGTCATGAGCCAAAAGGCTGTTCTTCGCTCTCGAGGACCTTCGGCGGCTGAGTGCAACCAGCACGACCACGAGAACCACTATCGATAATGCAACTATCACCAAGGTACTGGAAGCCAATATATTACTCCTGTCACACGGCAGTGGAAAGCTCTGTTAAGGTAAAAAAGACTAACACGTCAAAGGAAAATTATCAAGGATATTAGCGCGGGAACTACCGACGCATTTACTGACAAGGCCGAGCGCGAAGCGTTCTAATTAATGGATAAAGGATCATTTCCCCGCGCACAACGCCTCCAGGCCTTGGCCAGAAAAGTAGCCAATCCCCTTTTGCTTTCTTCAGCGTTTTGCAAGCTGTCTCAGCATCCCAGTGATGACATTCTGCGCTTTCACAATTGTCTCGGCGGTTTTATGGAGCGAATCGAAAGCTCTTTGGGGATTGTCGGATGGCGGCAGCGATTTCAGATAGCCCGCCAAATCCAGAAATGGTTCGGTGTTCAATGGGCAGTCAGTGAACTTTAGGTCGTTATCCAGTTCTCTGAGCCATTTGTATACTGTATCAACAGGTTGGATTGGGGATTGGGTGTATGCCGTTGACTGGCGAGTTGAGTTTCGCGCGATGGTAATATAAGCCTTCGTTCGAGTTATCCATCGTGGTATCAATATTTTTTTATAAAATGCTTCGCGATCATCATCAAGAAGCTCAGCGGTCTTTTGCACAGACGCCAAAGTTTTATCAGCGCCCGCAATATCACCGGCTTTGATTTGAGCTTCAGCGATGGCCCTCTGTGCCGTTCCCTTATCAACCGCTTTCTCAATAAGATCAGCGGTCTTTTGAGCACCGGCAATATCACCGCCCTTTGCTTGAACTACGGAGATCGATGCCCATGCGTTATTTTTCGAAGCACCATTCGTTGATTCACCCAGAACAAGATCAGCGGTCTTCAGCGCGCCCGCAATATCACCAGCTGTTGCTTGAGCTGAAACGATGATCATCTGCGCCCATCTTTTTTTATCAGCGTCCTGAATAAGATCAGCGGCCCTCAGCGCGCCTGCAATATCACCAGCTGTTGCTTGAGCTCCTGCAATGACATATTGCATGGTTTTTTTATCATCATAAGATGCGTCCTGAATAAGACCGGCAGCCTTTTGAGCGCCAGCAATATCACCGCTTTTTGCTTGGGCAAAAACGATGTCCATCTGTGCTTCTTTTTTATAACCTGCGTTCTGAATAAGATCAGCGGTCTTTTGAGCACCTTCAAAATCACCGCCCTTTGCTTGAGCTGCGGCAATGGACCTCTGTGCGTTGCTTTTATCATTTGATTCTCGCATAAGGTCGACTGCCATTTGCGCGCCTGCAATATCACCAGCATTCGCTCGAACCGTAGCGATTCCCCTATGGGCCTGAGTTTTACGAATGTCGCTTATTATTTTGTCGGCGACTCCAAGAGCCGCTCTCATATCACCTGCTTTCGCCAATAACACCACCAACTCGACCTGACTATGACCGGGATCACCTGGTATTTGGCTAGCCACCTCCTGTACGGTCTTGATCAAGCGCGAAGTGTTGCTTTGGCTTTTCACTTTCAGCACGGAAATATGCTCATTCACCGCCGCCGCATTCGGCGCATCGGGATAAGCCGCCAGATACGCGCCAAACCAGGCGATTGCGCGCAACTCTCGGCTTGGAATTCTCGATTCGGCCAGGCCCAGATTCAGATAGATGACCGGGGCCTGCGGGGCGAGCTTGCGCGCCTCCTCGAAGTAGCGGATCGCCAGCAGGTAATCCGGCACTTTTGCGGCGATGATTCCCTTGTTGAGCGCTTCCTGCGACGCGGGCGGCAGGGGCGCGGGTTCTGATGGTGCCGCGTGGGCACTCGCCATCAGCACCAGGAATGTGAACACGATAATGAGCGAATTGATAAAAGATTTCATGGCGCGTTTCCCTTTATTTGGTTTTCCCGGATTCTACCGCCGGGTTGGGCGTAATCGCCGGACTGTTTCCGGGAAACAAGAGGAGGGCGTCCGAAGGCTGTGGCACCTCAATGAGTTTCCCGTCCTTTCCTTTTATGTATGTTGCAGATTTCTGGTCTGAGTTTTCAGGAACTTGTATCAGTTGTCCGTCCTTTCCGATTATGAAGGTGGGAGTCGGGGCGGTCGACCTCCCGGAGATTTGGGATGGCCGCACGCCGCTGGACCCGCCAAAAAATGTAGCATCGTTGAACGCCTTCTGCGCGCCTTCTTCATCACCGATGGATAACCTGTTCATGCCGGTTTCAAACAGATCATCGACAAGCTGCTGTGTCTGTTTATTAATCTCCTCGTTCCAATACGCCGCTACCTTGGCAGCGTTGGCATCTTTTGCCTGGCGTTGCCGCAACGCGGTGATCATGGAATCCACTTGCGGCGCAATGGCCGGATTCTCCGCCTTGACTATCTCGAATTGGCGGATTGCTCCGGTGGTGTCGCCGCGCGATGCACTATGAATGGCGGCGCCGAGCGGTGTAGCCGGTCCCGCTGCCGTTGCCTTGCGTTTATCCACCATCCAATGAGCCAGATCGACTGAACGCCTCAGCGTCGCATTGTTGGGATCGCGATTGAGCGCGTCCTGCCACCAGGCGAGTGCCATCGGCCAGTCGTGGTTGATCACCGCCTGGAAACCCTTGGTAATGCGGTCGGCAGACGGCGAGTGCTTGAGCTCCGGCACTTGGTCAGTGAGATAGTCGCCGTCCCTGGTCACCCGCGCATCCACAACCCTGGGATCGCCCGATAGCACTGCGGGTGCAGGTTTGCGAGGCGCCTCAACGGTCGCGGTGAAATCCAGCCCGCCACTATTGCCGCCACCCGGCGAATTGCCCGCAGTGCGTCCATCGAAATCCAGTCCGCCCGATGCCGGCGCGGCGTTCAATGTCTGAGTAAAGTTCTGTATGGACTGCTGCAAGTTATCCGCCGCAGCTTTGTTCTGGCGCTGTCGCTCCATCGCCTCCCTTTCCGCTTGTTCTCTTGCCTGCTGGCTCGCCACGTTGGCTCTGGCTTTGGTTAGATTTTGCCGGATGACCGGGTCATCGGGATTCTTGTTCGCGGCTTCCTGAAAATACGTAGCGGCACTGCCCCAGTCTCCTTTGTTGTAGAAGGCCACCCCTTGCTCGTTAGCCGTATGCGCTTCGTTGAGTCGCTGCTGTTGCACTTGCTCGGCCGGCGAGACCGTGTTATTATTCCCCCCGCGCAGGATGTTCCAAAGATTCGGCCCATTGTAAGGGGCAGAACTCGCGCCGCTGCCGGAGTTGCAGCGGGGACAACCCGGGCCCGTATAATGGCCATGGAGGGTGCAAAATCCATGGCCCATGTCCTTGCCTTGCGGATCTGCATGAGCCTTGTGCGGTAAAGCAGCGATCATCGATCCAGCCAAAAGACTGATATACAGGGCGCCTCCCAAAACTGCGTTTTTGCGGAGGGTTGATAGTGGCCGTTCGGTTTGAGGTGTTGCTGATTTCATGGCGGCTCCTTCCGTTTGGTTAACAATATTAGTGTACACTATCATCAGGTCTTTAAAACTGCGTGCGCCGAGACAAATTGAGGAATACCCGATCAACGTAATACAGAACAATGGGGAGACTTTGGGGTCAAACCTTTACTTAACAATCAAGACGGCGTTATGCCAATTAAAAACGTCCGCTGCCAGCAGGAAGACAGCCTGTCGCTTTTATGTCTTTCCATTATTTACGGTCAAAGCCCGACACCACTTATTCCTCGGTCTTTCTGAACAATACCAGCATTGAAACAGAAGACAGTCCGAATACCAGAAACTGGAGCTCGAGTTCCTGGGGAATCCCTACCGTAGCGAGCGTCCCGACAATGAGTGCGCCAATGCCGAAATATGATACGGCAGCCGTTGCTGTAACCATATCCCGAAAAAGCAGTAGTAGCCCTGCTATGAGCCAAATCCGGTAAGGCATCGCAATCATAATGCTTCCTTCCTTATATAAGTACTTCTGCTTGTCAGTCAGGAAAAATTCGACTACCCAAAGGTTGAATATTAATTATAACGCACCTATTATCATCATGTTGATGAGCATTCCAGGCTGAACTTAGAATTGAATGAGAATTTGTTCTTCTATTATCAACTCCGATGCAATGGACACGTCCTTTACGGCGTACCCGTTCCGGGTTGATATCCTTTGGGAAGATCCCCGACACCGGGACCGAAAAGTCGTCCATCAGGTCCGATGTAGATACCGGGTCCGTATGGACGAGACTTATCATACGGCGTCTCTGACCCCGGGATCCTCTGCTCCGCAGGACGGGGCGCCGGTGGCTGGACCACTTCACCTGTTTTCCTCACCTGCTCTTCTTCCTCCTTGCGTATACGTTCACTGAGCCTTTTGATAGAATCACCGACATTATCGGATGGCCACGGCAGGGATTCCGGCTGAGGCGGGTCCATCACAACGGGCGGGCGGTCATAAACTTCGGGTTGCGGTGCTTGAGGTCTTTCCATTGTCCCCGGTTGCGGTTTGAAACGGGATGGGCTAAGAAAACTGCCCCCCGGCGAACCGTTCCCTTTTGTTGTTGGTTGAGGCTTGATCACCGGCCTTTCTTCATCAGGCGGAGGAGGCACTGTCGTCGTCGGCTTCTGAGCAGGTGCAGCTGGTTTGGTCGCAGGGGCAGGGCACGGGGCAAATGCCGTTTGAGGCACAAAGATGCTTTCCCCTTTCGGTGTTCTCCACTGTGTGCCGCCAGGAACAAATTGAACGCTCCCGCTGCCAACTGGCAAGCCCTGCGGGCAAATGACCTTCTGCCCTGAATGCGTGCAGCATTCATCCGCGTGAGCTGTCTGGAAGAACACCATCATCAGGATGAACGCACAAAAAACTATCTGTCTTTTTATTCCCATTTACCAAGCCCCTCCCGCAACAAGATTATCTAATGATATTACGATAGGTGTGCTAAAAACAAGGATATTGTGGGGATGTTTCCCGGTCAGTCGCTGGGACGCAGGGCCTTGACGACGAGCTGCAGATAGCGTCCTCCGTTCCATTCGTTGATCGACGGAGTGAAGACCGCATCGATCCTTTCCGGTCCGTTCAGGCTCTCGAACTCTGCCCCCATATCAAAGGCAATGGCATCGATCGCAGCCGAGTCTCCCCGAACCCGGAACTTCAGGTGATTATTGCCGACGATCTTCGGATACATCACCTCAAGGGACTTTGCGCCGAGAAGCGGCTCGGGGTTTCCATAGCCGAAGGGTTCGAGCTGCCCGAACTCCCTTATCAAGCTCGGAGTGATATCAGACAGCAGGACGTTTGAATCGATCTCAAGGGACGGGACCAGGTCATCCTCTGACACGCTGTCCCGGATCACCCGCCTCATCGCCTCTTCGAACAACGGTATCTTCTCGGCATGAAGCCTGACCCCCGCTGCCTGCTTATGGCCGCCGAACCCGGCCAGGAGGTCCCTGCACCGGTCAAGTCCTGCACAGATGTCAAACGAGGGGATGCTCCGGGCAGATCCCTTTGCAAGGCCGTCTTCCAGGTTAAAAACAAAGGCGGGCAGGCAAAACTCATCTGCCAGCTTAGAGGCCACAATGCCGAGGACCCCCGGATGCCAGCCTTCACCGACAAGCACGATTACGGAATCAAGCGTACCGCGATCGATCCTCGAAAGCGCATCCTGATACACGCCGCTTTCTACTTTCTGGCGTTCTGTGTTCAGGCCATCAAGCCATTCGCTCAGGGCAGCGGCCTCTGCATCATCCTTCGAAAGCAGAAGGCGGACCACATCGCTGGAATCTCCCATCCTACCGGCCGCATTGATCCGCGGCACCATGGTAAACGAAAGAAGGTTCGCCTTTATCTCGCGTGAATCAAGCCGGGATACCGTCCTTAAGGCCCTGAGACCCGGCCTCTCCGAGCTGTTGAGGTATTTCAGCCCTTCCCGTATGATGATCCGGTTCTCACCGGTAAGCGGCACAACATCGGCGACCGTGCCGAGTGCGGCGAGGTCAGCCAGGGGAAGCAGGTCGTCAGGAGAAAATCCGAGGCTGCCGTCAGCTGCAAGGGCCTGTGCGAACTTAAAGGCGATGCCGGCTCCGGAGAGGTTCGTCAGTCCGGAATCAGGACAGAGCTTCGGGTTTATAACGGCACAGGCAGCAGGGACGAGGAATTGAGGCTCTCCTTCTGCAGCCCCTGCCGCTGAGATGTTGCTGCGTGAGGGTTCATGATGGTCGGTTATGATGACATCGATGCCGGCTGCCGCTGCTGCTGCCGCGGCCTCGAAGGATGAAATGCCGCAGTCGACGGTCAAAATGATCCCTGCCCTGCATTTTTGGGCGAACTCTACGGCGGGAGGGTTAAACCCATAGCCATGGCCTGCCCTGTCGGGGATGAAATAGCGTACCGTGATCCCGGCCGAACGCAGAAGATGCACCATGATAGCGGTGGCCGTCAGCCCGTCAGTATCGTAATCCCCATGGACAAGGACCGTCTCACCGTCACGGCGTGCCTGCTTGATCCTTGCGATCGCAGGCTGCATACCGGTAAGGGCAAATGGATCTGAAAGACCGCTCAGGGAAGGGTTAAGGAAATCAGCAACGGAAGAGGCCTCCTTTATCCCCCTGTTGATGAGGACCTGTGCAAGCACAGAGGATATTGAGGCCGTCTTCGAGAGATAATGGATGAACGCCGGGTTTGTCTTCTTTACAAGCCAGCGCCTGTGCACAGTACCATCTTCACCGGGATCCCGTCACTTCTTCTTTGTTAGGGGCCTGCTGCCTCCCCAAAGGAGGACCACCGGGCTTGCAACGAAGATAGAGGAATATGTCCCGACAATAACACCCATGATCATGGCCAGGGCAAAGTCATGCAGGACCTCCCCGCCAAAGAAGAACAGGGCGATCGAGGTGAGCAGAACGGTAAAGGAGGTGACGATCGTCCGGGAAAGCACCTCGTTGATGCTCTGGTTCATGACCACATCGACCGGGTCTTTCAGGCGCGTCCTGAGATTTTCCCTTATCCGGTCGAAGACCACGACAGTATCCGTAAGGGAATAGCCGGCTATGGTAAGCAGGGCAGTTATCAGGATCAGGTTTATCTCCCTCCCGAGCACAAAAAATATCCCGAGGACGGCAAGCACATCATGAAAGGTTGCGACCGTGGCGCCGACCGCGAAATTAAATTTGAACCTGATCGCGATATACACAAGGATGCCGATTGTAGCCATGACAACGGCCAGGGCAGCGTCAGCCCGCAGCCGGCCGCCGACCTTCGGCCCGATGACTGTCGTTGAATCCACGACATACTTGTTCTCCGGGAGCTTCTGGGTTATGATGCCGGTGATCGGATCCGAGGCATGACTCACGTCCTGCTCCGTCTTCTTAACCCTGATCAGGACCTTATTGACCGCGGGGAAGTCCTGCAGGTCAAAGTCTTTGAGCCCTCCGGCTTCCAGCGCCTTTCGGACGCTATGCAGGTCCACCGGCTTTTCGAACTTCAGCTGAATAGAGGTGCCGCCGGCAAAGTCGATCCCGAGGTTGGCCTTCCCGTTGTACACCTGTACAATGGCGATTATGCCCAGGACAGAGAATATCCCTGATACGATAAGGGCATACATCCTTTTGCCCATAAAGTCTATATTGGTATTTTTGATAAGTTCTAACATCCTGCCTCCTCTGAGAGTTCTAAGCTATATGCTCAGTTTCGTGACATCGCGCCGTGAATTGATAAGATCGAAGACCGCCTTGGTCCCCAGGAGCGCGGTATACAGGTTGATGATGACGCCAAGGCTCAGCGTGACCGCGAAGCCCTTTATGGGGCCGGTGCCGAACTGAAACAGCACCGCGGCGGTGATCAGCGTTGTCACATGCGAATCGAAGATCGTCCAGAAGGCCTTATGGTAACCGGAATCAACGGCAGACCGCGGCGGTTTGCCTGAGCGGATCTCATCCCGTATCCTTTCGAACATGAGGACGTTTGAATCGACGGCCATACCGATGGCCAGGATTATGCCGGCGATGCCCGGGAGGCTCAGCGTCGCATTCAGTGACGCCATTGCCCCGAACAGGAGAACAATGTTCAGAAGGAGCGCAAAGTCCGCGATCACCCCTGAAAGCCTGTAGTAGATGATCATGAACAGGACGACCGCAATGGTCCCGATGATGCCGGCCATGGTCCCGGCCGCTATCGAGTCTTCACCCAGTGAAGGCCCAACGGTCACATTCTGGAGCATCTTCAGCGGTGCAGGCAGAGCCCCGGCCTTCAGCACGATGCTGAGGTCCTTTGCATCGTCCATGCTGAAGCTCCCGGTGATCTGGGCATTTCCGCCCGAGATCTTTTCCTGAATGACCGGTGCCGAATAGATCGTGTTGTCGAGGATGATCGCAAGCCTCTTCTTCTTGTTCGCTCCGGTCACCTCTTCAAAAAGTTTTGCGCCCTCAGTATTGAACGATATCGAGACATACGGCTCGCTGAAGCGTGAATCCAGGCTGACCTTTGCCTCGCTCAGGAGATTGCCGGTCAGGGCTGCCTGTTTCTTCAGGAGCAGCGGGAACTTGACGGCAACCCCGGTCTCCTTGTTCACCTTCTTTTCAAAGAGTATCTCATCATCTGCAGGTATCTTGCCGCTGAACTGACTGAGGACCTTTTCCTCTTCGCCGGGGGCCACTGCCTGGGGAAGCTGGGCGGCAACGGGAGATTCATCGTCAACGATCTTGAATTCAAGCTGCGCGGTCTTGCCGACAAGTTCTATGGCCCTGCGCGGATCCTTGACGCCCGGAAGCTGGACCACGATCTCGCTTTCGCCCTGCCGGTGTATGGTAGGCTCGGCAACCCCGAACTGGTCTATCCTGTTTCTGATCGTCTCAAGGGCCTGATCGACAGCATTGTCCTTGATCCTTGTGACCTCTTTGCCGGTGATCTTCAGGGTAAGGCCCTGGCCCGAACTTGAAATGTCCAGCACCGGGAAGTTGTCTTTAATTGCCGCACTGATCTCCTGGCCGGCCGGTGTTACCTCAATGTTCAGCCCGTTTCTCTTGGCCTCTGCCTGGATCTTCTTCTTGCTCAGGAGCTCCTTGATAAGATAAACGTACCGGTCTGTCGATGTCTCGACCGCTTTGTCCCCTTCAACCTCAAAGACAAGATGCAGCCCGCCCTGGAGGTCCAGGCCGAGTATGATCCCTTTGCTGGGCATGTTGTTCTGCCACCAGGCAGGCATCGACTTGAACAGCGGTGTATTGGGAAGAAAGAATACGATCGAAACAAGTATGGTGACTCCGATGAGCAGGAATCTCCATAAAAGATTTTTTTTCATTGAACCTCCGATAACAGGCTTAATTTATTCTTCATGAGCTGAAGGTACTTCAGACATCTAATCGTCGTCAGACTCTCTCAGGCCGGCAATGTATCCCTTGCCGAACTTTACCCTGACATTTTCAGCGACCTTGAGAGTAACCGTGTCGGGCCGCACTTCCTCGACCAGGCCGAATATGCCGCCTGAGGTCACGACCTTATCGCCTTTTTTGAGGTTGTCCAGCATCGTTTTATGTTCCTTTGCCTTCTTCTGCTGGGGCCTGATCATCAGGAAGTAGAATATGACAAAGATAAGAACGAGCGGAAGGAACTGCATCAAACCGCCGGCCTGGCCCTGACCACCACCCTGCGCAGCGGGTCCCATTGCATAAGCCAATCCAGTAAACATATACTACCTCCGGAAAAATTTAGTTAGATAATATACCCTCTTTAAGGGGTTTTTGGCAATATTTTGAGAGCTCTGACCGCACCCGCGACCATGTCCGGACACCCTGTCGCATGCCTGCGGAATGCCGGACCGCTGCTCTGTTACAATAAAGAGATGAAGAAATATCTCCTCCACCGCGGGACTTCCTCCTTTTCGGTCGATTATGAACATGACCTGAACCCGGAGCAGTATGCCGCGGTCATGCATGCGGAAGGCCCGGCCCTCGTCCTGGCCGGCGCAGGAACAGGGAAGACGCGGGTCGTGACCTACCGGGTTGCGAGGCTGCTTGAGTCAGGGGTGCAGCCCGGCAATATCCTCCTGCTGACCTTTACCAACAAAGCGGCCAGGGAGATGATGCGCCGGGCAGAGGGCCTGATCTGCCGCAACACCTCCGGCCTGTTCGGAGGGACCTTCCATCACGTCGCCAATCTGATCCTGAGGCAGCATTATATCCTTGCCGGCTACAAGCAGGGTTTTTCTATCCTCGACCGGGAAGACTCAAAGGAGCTTGTCGAGGCCTGCGTTGCCCAGATCTATAAAAAAGATGCCCTGCTCCCGAAAGGGCCTGTCCTGCTGGAACTCACCAGCCTTTCAAAAAATACGGGCAGGCCTCTGGACGCTGTGGTCATGCAGAGGTTCCCTCATTTTGAGAACATGCTCGATGACATCGTCAGGATCGCCGATCTTTACGAGAAAAAAAAGCTGGCCCTGAACCTCATGGATTTTGATGACCTCCTTCTGAAATGGCGGCAGGTCTTCGCGGAAAACGAAACGATCAGGGAATATTATGCACGGAAGTTCACGCATATCCTTGTTGATGAATATCAGGACACCAACAAACTCCAGGCGGAGGTCATTGACCTCTCTGCAGGAAAGCCGCAGAACCTTATGGTCGTCGGGGATGACGCCCAATCTATATATTCCTTCAGGGGAGCTGACTTTGAAAACATCCTGAAATTCCCGGAGCGCTATTCGGGCGCTGCCATATTCAAGCTCACCACGAACTATCGCTCCACCCCCGAGATCCTGCGGCTGGCCAACAGGATCATCGGAAAGAACCGCAACCAGTTCGAAAAGGAGCTTCATTCTG
>SCQH01000101.1 GCA_004321925.1 Nitrospirota bacterium
GCATCAGGCGTTCCGAAGTGGGCCAGGGTCCTGAGCGCCTCGCTGCAGATCTTTTTATTGCTGTGTTTTAAGAACGGCCTGATATGTTTGAGATGCTTACTGCCCCCTGCCTCACGTATAAGGTATATCATGTTCCTGACGACATGCCAGCGCGGGTCATCGAGCAGTTTTACGGCGGACGGGATGACATCGCTGCCGAGCCCGCTTAACAGCTGCAGGACAAATTTCCGGTGTGCCGCGTCCTCTGAATCCGCCAGGACCCCGAAGAGCGGGTCGATCAGCTGCCTTCTCTGGACGTTGACCAGTCTCATGACCCCTTCCCGGTTAAGCCGGCCCCATATCTTCAGTGAGTCCAGGAAGGACCGGATGAACTGTTCTGAATGAAAATAATAAGCAAGCATGCTTGAGGCATCCTCCCGGTATCTCCCGGTCAGGGTGTGTGAGTAGACCGTGTTGTAGATGTCGGATATCTCATGATACCTGCCGGTATCGATAAAATCAGTGACGATCTCCGAGGTCTTCGTCAGCAGGACCAGGTAGTCCTCACGGGTTGTTATTGCGGACTCGAGCATTTCAATGACGAGGTCGGAGAATTTTCTGTCTATGGCGCTCTTTCTGCATTCCTGCTCGATCTCTTTCGGCGGCACCGGCGCTTTTCTGCGGGGGCCCTTCAGCATCTCTGCAAGGTCCTCCGTGTAGTCTGTTGAGACAAAGCTCTTGAAATGGTCATCACTGAAGAGCCTGATGACGCTGTCGTCTATCTCGATGTCATCGATCAGTGCCGTGTGGGCGCTGATCGCATCAAAGACCGTCCTGCCTGACTTTGAACCCCCGAGCTTGTCCATGACATTCCGCAGGCTTTCCGGGATCAGCGAGGCGTTGCTCCTGAATATCTCGGCAAGCTTCTCCATATCGTAGGCAGACAGGCCGGAGATGAGATGGTCTATGTCCCCGGCATCGATGACCGGATTGTTGAAGGCCCTCCTGAGGAGCTGCTGTTTGATCTCGGGGCTGAGGGAGTCGACCATGGTGATGAACCGGCTGAAGAGTTCCGACTTGACGCCGGTATGCTCTTTCTTTCTCATATAGGTGGTTATGACCCGGTCGTAGGTGGCCTCCTGCAGGCCGTCAGGTGATTGCTCGTTCAGATAGAGCGCCATTTCCTCCGGCGGAAGGTTAAGCGCTATACCCTCGGCGTCGGAGTCGGCGAGTTTTCCCTCAAGGAGGGCTGTAATATAATTCCCCCAGAAATCAATATCGCTCCCCTCCTGTCTTTCCCCGCCTTCGGTGTACTTGAGCTTTGACAGGTCTACCGGGACCAGTTTGATATGCCGGAGCTTTTTCTCCCCGGCCATAGTCAGGATCGCCTGTCCGATGACCTCATCCCCGGTCACCAGGAGTTCATGGAGACCGATGAGCTCTTCCATCTCGAGTCCGGAACTGAAGGTGATGGCAATGATGCCCTTGCGGTACTGGCTGCGGGCGAATTCCCTGAAGACGGGGTTGCGTGTATCGAGGATGTAATCATCGATGATCAGCACGTCCTTTGCGATGCCGAGCGTTATGCTGTTCCTGATCTCAAAGAGCCTGCTCAAAAAGCCGAAGGCCTTCTGTATCGACTCACGTACGATCGGGTGGTCGCGAGGATACATCCCGACGCTCCGCCGGGAGATATTCAGCTCTATGACGGCATCGGTCAGGAGTTTTGCGTCAATAGCGATCTTTTCTGTCTTGTCGTCTGTCATGGTATCTCAGTCAGCTGCTGCGGCATCCCCCTCTGAAATATTACCTAGTAAGGACAATAAAACTCAACAGGCAGAGGAAACGTCCGTTCCTCTGAACCGGGAGATGTTATAATGATGCATACTAATATGTTCAGTAGTAAGATGACATATTTCAGATAATCTCCCCTCACCCCTCTTTTCCAAAGAGGGGGACGATACCTCCCTTTGGAAAAGGGAGAACAGGAGGGATTCCCTGATCAATGTCTTCATACTTAAGAACTCCTTAGTAACATTACGCTCAAGGAGAAGATATGTATCCTGAACTTATAAAGATCGGGCCGGTGACCGTACATACGTACGGGTTCCTTATTGCTGTCGGTTTTCTGGTCGCCCTCTGGCTGGCGGTCAGGCAGGCCAAAAGGACCGGGGTACCGGAGGAGAAGATAATCGACCTTGCCTTTTACTGCCTGGTTGCGGCAGTGGCCGGCTCGCGGCTCTTTTTCATCCTGACGAACTTTTCATACTACCAGGGCCATCTTCTGGACATCTTCAAGATATGGGAGGGCGGGCTGGTGTTTTACGGCGGCCTTCTCTGCGCGGTGCCTGTCGGCCTCTGGATCGTCAGACGGTATGCCCTGCCGATATGGAAGACCTTTGATATCTTTGCCCCTTCGATCGCGATAGGGCATGCCATCGGGAGACTGGGATGTTTCTGCGCCGGCTGCTGTCATGGCAGGCCTGCCGAGGGGCTTCCCTGGGCCGTGATATTCAGCGACCCCCATACCCTGGCGATCAGGGGCGTCCCGCTGCATCCGACCCAGCTCTATGAATCCGCAGCCGAGTTCCTGAACTTCCTCTTCCTGGTGACCCTGCGGAAGCGGCAGTCGTTCGACGGCCAGCTCTTCTTTGTCTATATCATGAACTATGCGGTCATACGGGCCGCGGTGGAGCTCTTCCGGGGGGATGATGTCAGGGGCTTCATAGCCCGGGGGGTCTCCATATCACAGGGGATCAGCATGCTCATGTTCGCTGTCGCGGCGATCATGTATCTGAAACGCAGGAAAGAGAGCAGGGCCGCGCAATAAAAAAAGGACAGCCGGGGGCTGTCCTTTTTGGGCTGAAATACAAAAGAGGTCAGTAGCGCCTCTCGTACCTGTCTTCGCAGATCTCCCTGACCTGGTCCTTGACGAGCCTGTCGTCCTCCCAGACCCGTTCATGTATCCTCTTGCAGCGGGTCC
Source organism: Nitrospirota bacterium (assembly GCA_004321925.1). Taxonomy (GTDB): domain Bacteria; phylum Nitrospirota; class Thermodesulfovibrionia; order Thermodesulfovibrionales; family UBA6898; genus PALSA-1316. The sequence goes on from SCQH01000101.1 coordinate 2,963, forward strand.
TGTCGTTGTACCCGACCGGTTCCGCGCGGTAAATGCCCCGTCCGTTCTCGGTCCGGTACTCGACCGGCCGGTCATGCATGGCCGCCTCGCGCGAGGCCTGATATGAGATATCCGCAAGTGTTGCCCCGGCAACGGCCCCGATGATCCCGCCGATAATGCCGCCTCTCCAGGGGTTGCGGTGGTCGATGAGTGCCCCGCTTACCCCGCCGATGACGGCGCCGGTGCCTGCCCCCTGCTGGTGATACTCGGTGCAGCCTATGCTCAAGCCCAGTAACGAAACAATGACGATCAATGATGCTATCCGCTTCATAGTACCTCCCGACTGATATAGTGGCAGCTGAAATATCCTGATTCTTATATACCACAATATCCGGTCAAAGTAAAATGAACTTTACTTCATGTTGAGGGGTAGAAAGCCTGTACATATTGACTTTATTGGAGGTTGTGATAAGGTATTAGATAAGGACGTTCGGGTGCCGGGTTTTGCATGGTTCGTGCATAAAAACAGATAAAAAACAAGGGAGGTGCAGGTATTATGGATGTTATCCAGGCCATCAGGGAGAGGCGTTCTATTAACTTTTTCGATCCGGACAGGAAAGTGCCTGACGAAAAACTCCGGGAGCTTCTGGAACTGGCAAATCTTTCTCCCTCATCATTCAACCTTCAGCCCTGGAGGGTCATTGCGGTGCGTGACCCAAAAAGGAAAAAAGCGCTTCGGGTCTGCGCGTTCGACCAGCCGAAGGCCGAGGAGGCCTCTGCTGTCCTGATCATCATTGCAGACCCGAAGGGCCTTGAAAAGAACATCGACCGGGTCCTCGACAGCTGGTCCTCCCTGGGCTATTTCAAGCCGGAGATGCGGGCGACCATGGACGGCATGGCGCGCGGCCTGTATGATGCCGAGGACAGCCCCAAGAGAAGATACTTTGCGGTCAAGAATGCGTCCCTCTTTGCCATGCACCTCATGCTGGGGGCAAAGGGGCTGGGGCTTGAGACCCATCCCATGGACGGGTTCGATGAGGCCTGTGTCAAGAAGGAGTTCAACATCCCGGAAGAGATGATCATTCCGATGCTGGTGGCCGTGGGATACCTGAAGCCGGGGATCACGCTCCTGCCGAGGGCCTTCCGCAGAGATATCGACGAGTTTGTCACATTTGAATAGACCATCACAAACTTAGCAAAAAGAAAAGGAGGAGATTATGTCGTATAGCGCAAAGGATTACAGTAAGCTTATCGGGATGGAAGGGTTCAGCGAGACGCTGCTGAAGAACCATTTTACCCTCTATCAGGGGTATGTCACTAACACCAATAAACTGGTCGAGATTCTCGACCAGATGCTGAAGGACGGGAAGACCGCGGTCCCGGAGTATGCCGAGCTCAAGAGGAGGTTCGGCTGGGAGTTCAACGGCATGAGGCTCCATGAGTATTATTTCGAGAACCTCGGCGGCAAGGCCGCCATAAATAAGGGCGGAGCACTTGCCAAGAAGCTTTCAGAGCGTTTCGGAAGCGTTGAGGACTGGGAAAAGGACTTCCGGGCGACCGGGGCCATGCGCGGGGTCGGCTGGGTGGTGCTCTACCAGGACGCAGCATCCGATGCTCTCTTTAATGTCTGGATCAATGAACATGATGTTTCACACCTGGCAGGCTGCACGCCGATATTGATCATGGACGTATTTGAACATGCCTTTATGATCGATTACGGGCTCAAGAGGCCTGATTATATCGGGGCGTTCTTTAAGAACATCGACTGGGCCGCAGCAGAGGCGCGTCTGAAATAGGGCTTACCGGGAGATGCAGGAATAAAAAAGGGGTCGAACAGACCCCTTTTTTATGGCTTAATTCTGAACCTTAGCAAGAGCTTTTGCACTTGCAGGTCATGGCAACTTTTCTTGAGACCTTCGTGATCTTCATCCGTAGCACCACCTTTCTGAGTGGAATCAGGGCTTCATACCCTTTACGTTTTCATTATATCATAAAGATGACATCTGTAAAGGTCTCGCCCCCCTGGGCCTCCGAGGAGCTCAGCCCGGTAGCGGCAGCCGCCTCTGCAGGACTCAAGAAAGTCGCAGTCGCAGTCCAGGGAATCGAGCCTGACCGGCCTGATCCGTTCCCAGCATTCCCTTAGGCCTTCACTGACGCTGCCGACTGCCTTGTCAGCATAGAAGGTGCATTTCGCCGCCTCTCCCTGGGCAGTGACCGACATGAGGTGAAGGCCGCAGCCATAACCCTCGGCGCTGCCATGCAGGCCGCTCCCGTATCCATACTTGAGATATTTGCCCCCCTGCTTGGGAGTTACGATGAAGTCGCTGTTTTCGATGAGTCTGCCTGCTGAACAGGGCACATCGACCGTCCAGTCCCGTATGCCCATCTCCCTGAACATCCTGTCCATCGCCTCAAAGTCAGAGAGGTTCTTCTGATGCACCATCGTTGAGACGGAGGTCTCGATACCGGCCTCCCTGCAGAGACGCACTGCCTCTGTCGCTGCCCGGAAACTGCCCCTGCCGCGCAGGCTGTCATGGGACGCCTCAAGGCCGTCAATGCTGACCTGGACCTCGTCGACGAAGAGTGAATCAAGCAGGTCCCTGGTCACCAGAAGCCCGTTCGTGAAGAGGACCTTCCTGAAGGAATGATCAGGGAGGAGATTGTTGATGGCCGCAAACCCGGTATGCAGCAGCGGCTCGCCGCCGGTAATGAGGAGTCTGAGCCCCTGCATCTGCTCAAACTCGGCCAGGATCCTCCGGATCTCATCGAGAGGAAGCTCCGTATGAACATTGTTGCTGCCGATATAACAGTGCCTGCATCTGAGGTTGCAGCGGTCCGTGATCTGGAGTTCGAGGTACCGCAAAGACGGGACAGGGGATTGGACCGGCTCAGGACGGGACACCGCCACAGTCTCTGTTGTCAGAATTCCCTCTTCGAGACAGTACGCAGTAAAGTCATTTTCATCCGAAAGGGCCCCGCCCTCAGAGGAGCAAGCCAGCAGAAAGACGAACGCAGACTCATCGAGCTCATAGAGTTCGTCCTTCCCGATGTGATAGACAGCTGGCGTTTCGAGCCGCTTTAAAGCAGCATCTTTTGAGAGGAACCAACGCATAATCTTTATTATACAGCAGGCCTTATTTCTGGTAATATCATAGTAATGGAAAAAAGAGAACTTCAGCAGGAACTCTGCGAGAACTACTGCGCCTATTACCGGCCGGGCAAGGACGAGACGCTCGCCTGCCTGGGCTATCTTATCCTGTCATGGCTGCAGGAACGCGACAGCAGCCTCAGTTTTAAGAAGAGGGAGCAGCCTTACAGCCCCCTGGCAGCGGACCAGTTGCAGAAGATCATCTGCAACGCCTGCCCCTTCTATGACGGCGATTGCGATTTCGTGCTGCAGGTGGAGAAGGCTGACCCCTGTGGCGGGTTCGTGCTGCTTTCGCATCTGCTGGGCGAGGGTGCCATATCGGTTGACGACATAAGAAAATATGGACTAAACTCAGAGGCGATGAAACAATATGACCTTTCAGAACTTGCCAGGGCAAAGGGCGGTGAGGCGGTACTCGGTTCAGAGCAGCTGCATACCCACGCGTGTTACCTTGTCTACGGCACTCTCAGCCCAGGTGAAAAGGGGCGCAAGGTCAGCCCGGGGAAAGGGCATGAGGAGATCTTCTGTCTTGTGGCCGGTCTGGTCGAGCTGACGCGGGCCGGGCAGAGGCTGAGGTTTGTCCCGGGCCAGGCCTTCCATTTACGCGGCGAGGAATCCTGGTCAATGGACAATGCAGGAGAGACCGAGGCAGTATATGTCCTGGCGGGCGGGCATAGCGAAGCGCATGAACATCACTAACATATCAATCTCATAAAGGGGGCTTCATGGAACATTATTCGATACGGGAAGTTGTGGAACAGGCGGTCAGGGCAGAAAGGCTCGGGTATGATTACTATTCTTCCATGTCACTGCGGCATGCAAAAGACAGGGGACTCAGTGACCTCTTCGGGAAGCTTGCGGCGAAGGAGCTCGAGCATGAAAAGAAATTTCAGGACCTTGAGAAAGGCTTGCATGATGAGGAACCTGAAGGCTGGGAAGAGGTCTCTGAGTATCTTCGGGTGATCGTCGAATCAGAGTTCTTTCTCGGCAGCAACAAGGCGCTTCGGTCGCTTGAGCAGGTCACGACCGTGGAGGCTGCAGTGAAGTTTGCCGTAGGATTTGAAAAGGAGACCCTGCTCTATTACTATGCGGTCAGGAAGATGCTTAAAGATAAGAGCATCATTGATGCGATCATCGAGGAGGAAAAGAGCCATATCCTCCAACTGGGCAAGTTCGCCCAGGGGCTTGCGCAGCTATAAGGGACTGCGTGGACTATTCGATAAAGATAGGCGGCGAGGCCGGCCAGGGGATCCAGACGATCGGGGACACCCTTGCGAAGGTCTTTGCGAGGTCCGGCTATCACGTCTTTTCGCACCAGGACTATGAATCGAGGGTCAGGGGCGGGCATAACTTCTATCAGGTCCGTTTTTCGGACAGCGTCATCTCTGCCTCGCGCGACAGCATCGATATCCTGATAGCGTTCGACCAGGAGAGCATCACGCGCTACGAAAAAGAGCTCTCTGGAAACGGCCATGTGATCTACGATCCCTCGTCATTGAAAACCAGGTTCGAAGGCCCCCATTTTCTTGATGTGCCGTTTTCGGACCTGGCGCTGGAGCATGGCGGCAGCAAGATCATGGCAAATACTGTTTCCATCGGCGCTGTCATGGGCATGCTCGGGATGGAGCTCAATATCCTCAGCGACCTTATCCGTGAGACCTTTATTGCCAAGGGGGAAGAGGTTGTCAAGGCGAATCTCAATGCGCTCAGGTCAGGGCATCTGTTTTCCGTAGAACATTGCGAACGCTGTTCGTTTACCGTTACCCGGTCATCCGAAGCGAAACTGCTCATCTCCGGCACCGAGGCGATCGCCCTCGGCGCCCTTGCCTCGGGCTGCCGGTTCTATTGCGCCTACCCGATGACGCCCTCCACCGGCATCATGAACTACATTGCCGGCAAGGAAAAAGAATATGGAGTTGTCGTTGAGCAGGCAGAAGACGAGATATCGGCTATCAATATGGCCCTCGGGGCATCTTTCGGCGGGGCGCGGTCCATGACCGGCACCTCGGGCGGCGGTTTCGCGCTGATGGTCGAGGGGCTTTCACTTGCAGGCATGACCGAGACACCGGTGGTCATTGCACTCGGCCAGAGGCCGGGGCCTGCGACCGGATTGCCCACACGCACCGAACAGGGCGACCTGCAGTTTGCCTTGTATACGGCCCACGGCGAGTTCCCGCGGGTTCTCTTTGCCCCGGGAACGCCTGAACAGGCATTTTATCTGACGAACAAGGCCTTCGACCTCGCCGAGAAGTACCAGGTGCCGGCCATCGTCCTGTTCGACCAATACCTTGCAGACACCTGCTGGACGTACGACGGACTGGATACGGGGAAACTTGTATATCAGGACTACCGGGTCAGGGGCGAGGAACTGAAGGGCCTCGCTGCATATAAGCGGTACGCCTATACGGACAACGGTGTCTCCCCGCTCGGCATCCCGGGCGATTCAAAGCACCTTATCGTTGCCGACAGCGACGAGCATGATGAGGAGGGCCATATCATCGAGGATGCGGCGACGCGCAATGCGATGATCGAAAAGAGGCTCATTAAAAAGCTCCCCCTGATCAGGAAAGAAATAAGCGGCCCGCTCTATCATGGCGGCCCAGACCCCGAGCATATCATCGTCGGCTGGGGTTCTACATACGGGGTCATGCGCGAGGCGGTGGCAGCACTCTCAACTCAGTACAGCATCGGCATGCTCCACTTTAGCGAGCTCAGTCCTTTCCCGTCGGCAGAGGCCTTTGATTACCCCGGGCTTCTCCGAAAGGCTAAAAACACGCTCTGCATCGAAAACAATGCAACGGGGCAGTTTGCGAGGCTGCTGAGGGCAGAGACAGGCTTTGAATGCAGCGGTCTGCTCAGCAGGTATGACGGCAGGCCCTTTACCCTTGAGACCCTCACAGGAGAGATACGTGCCAAACTTGGATGACTATAAAGGCCAGACACCCGCCTGGTGCCCCGGCTGCGGCAATTTCGGCATCCTCAATGCATTTAAGGAAGCGGCGGTGGAACTCGGCCTGGAGCCTCACCAGTTCACGATCGTCTCAGGCATCGGCCAGTCCTCCAAATTTCCGCATTACCTCAAATGCAACACCTTTAACGGCCTGCATGGAAGGACGCTTCCGGTCGCCACCGGCATCAGGCTTGCCAATCATGCCATGCCGGTCATGGCGGTTGCCGGCGACGGGGATTGCTACGGCGAAGGCGGCAACCACCTTATCCATGCCATGCGCCGCAATATTAACGTCAAGCTCTTTGTGCATGACAACCAGATATACGGCCTGACAAAAGGGCAGGCATCCCCGACCAGCATGGAGGGCATGAAGACCAAGAACCAGCCCTTCGGCGTCGCCTCGGAGCAGCTTAACCCGATGGCCCTCGCGATCGCGATGGACTGCAGTTTTGTGGCCCGCGGTTTTGCCGGAGAGCCCGGCCCTCTGAAGGAACTGATAAAAGAAGCCTTTAACCATAAGGGGTTTTCCCTTGTCGATATCTTGCAGCCCTGTGTGACCTTCAATAAGATAAACACCTTCGGCTGGTACCGCCAGCGGGTCTATCACCTTACACCGGAATATGATCCCCTCAACAGGGCAGCAGCCTTCGAAAAGGCTCTCGAATGGGGCGACCGCATCCCGCTTGGGGTCATCTACAAAAACAACCGCCCAACCTACGAAGAGCGCACCCCCATCATTGCCGACCAGCCGCTGATACAACAGCCCTTCGACCCATCAAAGATCGAACAGACACTGAAAGAGTTCTACTAGGCCTTGGGCCATATCTTTTGAACCATAGTAACGGAAGGATCAGGATCATGAGGGATAAATGCAGTTTCACCTCAAGTATCATTTCGACCAAAGGGAGAAATCTCAAGCCCTCTGACGAGGCTAAATTGTTATTTCGAATAATGTTATGGACCGTATTTTTCACCATCAGTTCCTTTAATGTTTGCGATGCGGCGCAGATGCAAGTTCGAAAAATAACGTTAGCTGAGTTTAAGGTGAAGAATGGCAATATTGTGGGGTTGCCGCAAGGTTCACCTTATTGGCCCCAAGTCGACAGACATATTGTAACTGCTGATGACGCAGGAAATATCTATGTCTTGAATCTCTGGAACAACGAGATGCTACGCTTTGACGGCCGCGGGAAGCTACAGTCGAAGATTAAACTACAATTCACATTTACACGATCTGATTACAGGAATGGGGCACTTGAGGTGTCCGGAGACGGCAAGCGGTTTTATGTATATGGAGCCGATAGCCCTGGCCAGTCTGCTTTGCTGATCTTTGATAAAACGGGCAGGATAGTTAAACAATTTCCCCATGATGAAAGTCTCATAAATTTCCCTGATCACCGCCTCTGTAATAGCCCCTACTTTCTTTTTGGAAAAGGACAGCTCCTCTACGATGAGGATTTCAAATTGATGAGAGAACCTTTTTCGGGATTCTTTGATTCATCTGGGCGATATGTTCATGAATCTAGAAAGCTCACAAAGTTTGCTAAGGACGGTCAGATAATTTGGGAAAAGCGGTTTGAGAAAGATTTTGTCATTATCGGGCTGGATGGAAACAGCAATTTATATTTAGTGGGTACCCTTAGGAAGGGCGACCCGTACAGCCTGTATCATCTTAATCCAAAAGGAAATCTTTTATCTCAAACACCAATCCCTAATCCTTTCCCTTTCAAAACTGCTGAGGAAAAAAATGAGTGGGAAATGCATGCGTCTGAAGAGCCCTTATCTTTTTTCCGACTAGCATGCGACGGGAGCGTCTATGTGATCTATCAACTATCAGATTTACCTAAGCGTACATTTGAAAGATGGTCAAAAGGCGGTCAATATTTCATTTACAAATTTGAATCGGCTAAATAAAATGAACGCATTAGAGATAGATCAAGGACATGCGAAGATCAAAGACGACAATCGTCTTGTCGTTTTTTGCAGTACAGGTTTGCCCCCCGAAAGGTTTCATTATGGAGATCGCTTTGTCAAATTGGTGCCGTTGCCATGAAAAACTATAAGAAAATAAGTTTCTTGTGCTTAGCCAGTATATGCGTTGCGATACTTGTCTATTTCATGGGATTATTTTCGGTCCGTGCATATCGAGACAATAAAGCATATCGCGAGAATCAAAACAAGCATAATGTACTGAAGGCAAGTTTATCCAAAAGCTGTGAAGGATTTAGTGAAGATGCTGTTATGAAAGCCAAGGAGTTTTGTAATAGATTTGATCTCGCCTGCGGCGATAGTCAAGTGCCATCGAGTTGGGTGTTCATAGATTATACAGTGCCGGAATCCCAAAACAGGCAATCTTCCTGGCTTAGATTGTATAGGACTTATGGTACGAAAACCTTTATGTTTGAGAAAAACGATCCATCACGGATTCTCAAAGAAATTCGCTTTGGTGTTGACTGTAAAACCAAGGAAGTTTATTTATATGACAATAAGTGGCAGCATTGGAAATATGTTGAGAAATATGGTGGTTCAAGTCCCTTCAAAACGAGATGGCCTGAACCTATGTTGGAAAAAAATGCAAAACAAATTGTTGATCGGATTGCACAACGAATGGTAATGCCTGAAGATATGGTTTTCGATGGAATGAAGAACGAAATTACACTAGGTGTCTGGAACGCCTTCTGGGTGAGAAAAAAAGATGGTTATGCCTACGAAGATGATTGGATGGTTATCAGTATTATGGCTGCTACCGGCGAGCTCATTGGCTATGAAAAGAGATATCGGATGCAGCCATGTCCAACAGTCGCTAATATTACAAGAGAGCATGCTATAGAAATTGCACGGGGTATTTTCAGGAATAAAGTTCCTGATAGGGTTTTGGAGAAAGAGAAGGATCTATTTACCGTCAGTTCAAACACTTTGATTGTTCAACCAAGTAGATACAAACGACCAGTCAATGAGTCGGAAGCAATAACTGATACAAGTTCGAGGCTTGCGTGGGTTATTGAATATCATCCAAGCGAGCCGGACAATCCTCCTGAAGGGATCAATTTATATCTTTTGCATATGCATTTTAAAGTAATCATAGATGCGGCGACAGGCGAAGTGATCTATACATCTGACGTACCGTCAAGTGTGACGAAGAAATGATCCTAGTCAAAAACTACTTTCCCTCATTGCGTTCACTCCTATGAATAGAGCTAAGAAGAATAAAATCATTGGTATAACATTAATTTTATTCTTTTTCGGTACCATCTTTTTCCTCAGTGGTATATCCGGATTATTCAAGACATGTAAGAACACCAACGAACAGGATGCAGCCATTGCCAAATTAGAGGCTTCCTGCAAAGGTCTTGATGGACTCGCGTTCTCGAAGGCCGAGGAGTTCTGCAAAGAATTTGATATATCGTGTGGTGATAGTCATACCGTCAAGATAGGGGTGAATCGACTGAGTTATATTGTTCCGGAATCATCTTTAAGGGAAAGTTCGTGGGATGACCAGTACAGAAGTCATGGAGCATTACTTATCGATTTCAATAAGACGGAGACAGGCAGAAACATGCCATCTTTTTCTCTGGGCTTTGACTGTGCGTCTAAAGACATATTCATCTTTGAAAATAAATGGCAATACCAGGAATATGTTCATAAATATGGCGGCTTGGTTCCTCGGGACGTGAAATGGGAATTTATGTCAGAAGATCAGGCTTTGAATATTATGAAGCAAATAGCTTTGAAACTGAAGATTCCTGAAGACATGGTCTTTAATGGAATAGCAAAAAATTCAAACGAGGGTTTATGGAATGCATATTGGATCAGGAAGAAAGAAGGGATTCAGTATGAAGATGATGGGATGGTTATAAGTATCATGGGTAAAACCGGTGAATTCGTGGCTTATGAAAAGCGTTACCGTATGTCGGCGCCCGCCCAAATGGCGATAAATATAACCAGGGAAGAAGCAGTGAATAAAGGATGGACTGAACTTTTGAATAAAATCCCTGATAAGGGTCGGAAACAAATTACGGATATCAAAGCTGTATACGAGGTCAAGGCTGAAACGCGGATTATTCAAACTGACAAATATGATGAAGAGAGAGGCACCTGGCTACCGTTAAGGCCAGAGAGCACAAAACTTGCCTGGACGATACAATATGAGTTTACCGGCGGCCTTAAAAAGATTAGCGTAAAGAACGAATTTGGGGAACGAACCCCTGAAGAAGAGAAGATGCTTCGAGAATATATAGGGAACCTGCAAAGCAAGCATGACGAATATGGGAATCCCACAGCACAATTTTATGTAAAAATAAATGCAGTCAACGGTGAGATGATATATGAGGGCCAATCATCAAAATAGTGTTCTCGTTAGCCTCCCCGTAGTTGTTGGACTCTTTAATTAAAGGCATACAGGACTTACTGTCTCACCCTTAGCGCACTGCTATCTTTTCGATATCACGCATCGGATAGTGGCGGACATTTCCGGTGGCAAGGGCGGCTTTTCTGACGAAGGCGGTTGCGGCGATGAGGCAGTCGTCGAGTTTGGCGATCAGCGTAAACGTCTGTGCATCAATGGTCACGGAACGGTTGTTGATCTTGACATATCCGTCTACCCGTAATCATACCCATAAATACCCGTAAAAGAAACTGGTAAATTAAGCATGTCAGCCCCCTCCGTATCAATGTACCCTGCAGCTACATGGCACGGATCGCTATGCCTTATGATGCACCTTCTCTGCGAGCCAGACCTTGATGAGCGACTGATAGGGAACATCACGTTTGTTGGCCTCGATCTTTATCTGTTCCAGCAGAGCAACGGGCAATCTGATGGATATTGATTGGGTGGACAGTTTGAGATTCGGGAATCTCACCTGTTCTGCTTTTGACCAGTCAAGATAATCCGTGGAGTCATGCGTTTCCCAGAATTCACGCTCGTCAGCTTCAGATCTGAATTGAGGGATTGGCTTAAGGTGTTTTCTGCTCATAAATACTCCTCTCTTTACGGTGCATCGGCCGTGCCGAAATTATCCGTATTCTTGTCCCGTTGCCCCGGAATGTGAATGAGATGTGCAGCAGCCGTTCTTCATTTGTCTTTCCGAGGGCATAAAATCGAGCTTCACGGTGACTATGTTTATCATCCGCCAATAACAGCAACGGCTCGTTCACAAATATCTGCTCTGCTTCCGCCTGCGTTACTCCATGCTTTTCGTTCTTGCGCGCATTTCCAGGGTCCCATTCAAACCCTTCGACCCGATGCAGATCTATCATGGCTGTATATTACAGTAATATACAAAAACTGTCAAGGACCTTGAGTGGGGTAATACAAAAAGGGTTGATCACTTCTGCCGCTTACGGGCAGGTGCCTGTTGCGGTTATGAAGGCGCCGGGAGGGGCGGTGTCGGTCCTTCTGCAGCCGTCGCGGTCGCGGGGGACGCCGTTATTGACATCTCCGAGGGGGGCAAGCGGCGGTTCTGGCCGGTCGTTGCCGAAGAAGATCGGAATTCTCAATGACTGGGATGAAAGGACTGTTCCTCCTGACAACGGACGGAAATTGCCTGAATCGGGAGCAGCCAAAACCGGCTCGAAAATATTGATCGAATTGTCGCTTGTTATCTGGCTCGGGTTGCAGGTTGAATTTCCGGGCTGACATCCCTGTCCGCTTTCGCCCAAACCCAAAGAACGATCTCCGGATCCGTTCCAGATGATGTTGCCTCGTATCTCAAGATTATCGTCAGAGAGAGCAGGGGACGGGATGTTCGATCCGGCAGGTGGATCAGTCGGTCCGAATACCACAAAATGGCTGTCGAGCGTCTGCAGGGGCAGGGGGTTATAGAAGATATTATTATAGATGAAGACATTCCGGGTGGGGATCCATTCCCCTCCGTCCCCGGCTGTGGCCGGACCCCAGCCTCCGGCCGAGTTCCTTGCCTGACAGGCCGGTGTATCCCCGTCACAAGACCGGCTGCCCGGGCTGAGCAAAAGCAGGCCAGAGCCCCTTGGGTCGTAGCCGACCCGGTATAACGTGTTGAAGGCCGCGAGGATATTATAGCCGCCCCTGACAGCGATTCCGGCATTCTGAACATCATGGAGGATGTTGTTGGTGAACTTGATGTCAGAGGCCTCGTAATGCAGCCGGGGTGAGGTCATGAACTCAAAGCCCGTGCCCTCTCCTGCAGAGAACCCTATGGAATTGCAGTGGTCGATCTCATTGCCCTCGACCACGAAATTCGAACTGCCGCCTTTCAGGACAAGACAGTCTTCGGAGGCGTCATGGATGCGGCTCTGGCGTATATGCCCGTAGTCGACCGAAACAAAATCAAGGGCGAACCAGAAGGCGCCGGAAATATCGCTCCTTTCGACGTATATGTACTTTGACTGGTTTATCTTCAGCGTCTCCTGCGGCTGGCGGACAGAGCCGTCGTACCCGCTTAACCTGCTGCCGCGGATGAGCAGATGGTCTGCCCCGGCAATATGGACGACATTGCCGCCACCGCCATATCCGGGATCGGTCACAAAATCGAGGTCGATAAGGTAAAGGTACCTGACATCAAACAGGTCGAAATAACCATGCAGCCGTGCCGTGTTCGGGCCGGAGGCGCTCTGGATGATGACCGGGAAGGCGTATGTCCCGTAGCGGGACTCCATCCAGCCTGGAATATCAGAGGCAGGGTAATCTCCGGCCGCAAGCAGGATGCGGTAGCCCGTACCCGAAAGGACGACACCGGCAGGGATCCTGCCCCACGCCTCGCGGATCGTGCGCAGGGCCTGGCCTGGGCCGGAGCCTGAGTTCCCGTCATCTCCCCCGGCAGGATCGACCCATATATCGGTCAGAACCGGGTCCCCGATATGAAAATTATCATCAGGGGCATTTTCGGCATATGACGTGACCGCTACCCGAATCGGATCCCATGAGGCGACCCCGAGGGTGACCCGGAGGTTCGATCCGCCATAGTCCACGCAGGGGATGAAAACAGTATTGCTCATGGCATCAAAGGTCGAACACTGAGGGTTCGAGGATACATCAGACCCGAATCCCTGCAGGTCCAGTTCGATCGGCTCCCATGAAGAAAGATGGAGATCCACCCAGATGTTCTCCCCGTTATAGTCCAGGCAGGGCAGGTGAAGCGTCTCGGTGCTGAAATCATAGACAGCGCAGCTGCCGGGGAAGGCATACCCGAAGGCTGCTGCCGGAAGGCCGATGCAGGCGCAGACCATGATAAGAATAAAACAGAGCACTTCCAGTAACTGCTTTGTCTTCATAACACCCCCCGGATGACCGCCAACGGCCTGCCTAAGTACAAGCTAGTACATTTACCGGCCGTTTGCAAGGAAAAATCCGAAAAAGAGGGAGCTGCTTAAATATGTCCGATCAGGGCCGGTGAGGCCGGGATGTCTTGACAGGTTAAACCCCCTGGAATTATTATAAAAAACAATGAATATACACCTGAGGTCCTCCATTACAGTTATCTGCCTGCTTCTGCTGCCGGTTTTTGGCCTGTCCTCATGCGCAACGGACGCTAAGAAAGCGCCTGCGGATACGCCGGAAAAGAACCTCTCCCTGAGCGCCGAGGAGCAGGACAGCAGGGCCCTTGTGCTCTTCCAGAAGATCTTTGACCTGATCAGCGAGTCGGACCGCAAGACGGTCCTGCCGAAGATCGAGGCGATGTACGGCGAGATCGTCAATGACTATCCGAAGGCGGCCCTTGGTCAGGAGAGCTACTCGCGGCTCATTTATATTTATATGAACGATTACGACCCTCCCGCCTATGACAAGGCAGAAGAACTGTATCAGCGGTTCCTGAAAAAGTACCCCGGCTCGCAGTTTACGAATGATATTTCGGACTCGATAGCCCAGGGCTATTACCGCAACGGGAAATGGGAGCAGCTCCAGAAATTCTTCACCCCGGCCGTGAAGAAATATATTGAGACCGGCAAGCTCGAAAGGCCCCGGGAGCTTTTTTTGTATGCTGAGGCCAAGCTGAACCTCGGGGACCTTGCAGAGGCTGAAAAGGGATACCGGATCATCATTGCGGAGGCCCCAAAGACGAAAGAGGGATCAATTTCGAAACAGCGGCTTGATGTCATTCAAAAGAAGAAGAGCGGCAAGGACAAGAAGTAGCATTCAATAATCACTAATCCGTACTGGAGGTTTTTTCGTGTCAGGACATTCCAAATGGTCTCAGATCAAACATAAAAAGGCCAACACCGATGCAAAGAGGGGCAAGGCATTCACCAAGATCGTCAAGGAGATCTCCATTGCCGCGCGGCTTGGGGGCGGCGACCCGGGGGGCAACCCGCGGCTCAGGACAGCGATAGAGAGCGCCAAGGAAGTGAACATGCCCCATGACAACATCAAGAAGGCGGTCATGAAGGGGACCGGCGAACTGCCGGGGGTCACCTACGAAGAGTTTGTCTACGAAGGGTATGGTCCTGCCGGCGTTGCGATCATCATGGAGGTGATGACCGACAACAAGAACAGGACGCTTCCGGAGATACGCTTCATACTTGCAAAGACCGGCGGCAACCTTGGTGAGACCGGCTGCGTCTCCTGGATGTTCGACAAAAAGGGCTATATTCTCGTCAGCAAGGCAAAGGCCTCCGAGGATACGGTCATGACGGTGGCGCTCGATGCAGGGGCCGAGGACATGAAGAACGACCCCGAGGAAGAGAACTTTGAGGTCATCACGCAGCCGGAGGACTTCACTGCAGTGAAGGAGGCCCTCGAGAAGGCCGGCCTTGCGATGGAATCCGCAGAGGTGACTATGCTGCCCAAGAACTACGTTGTGCTGGATGCAAAGGCTGCCGAGCAGATGCTGCGGCTCATGGACGCGCTGGAGGAGCATGACGACATCCAGAATGTTTACGCGAACTTCGATATCCCTGATGACGTTGCGGAGAAACTTGGCAAATAGTCCTCATACCGGCAAACGATGAACGGGTCAGTCATCAGCGCCACCTTAAAGCGGAAATTCATCGCCGGTCTGTTCGTCTCGATACCGGCGATCATCACCTTTCTGCTCATCGGGAAGTTTGTCGCCTTTGTCGACAGTCTGCTTGAGCCCTTCTATTTCAAGGTCCTTGGTTATCATACCCCGGGACTGGGCTTCGTCTCGGCGATAGTCCTGATCTTTATCGTCGGCATCATATCGACCAATGTCTTCGGGAAAAAGATCATAACCTGGTTCGAAAATATCTTTCTCAGGCTGCCTGTCTTCAAGGGCTTCTATACTGCGGTCAAACAACTGGTGGACGCCTTCTCTCCCGAGAGCAAGAACTCCTCGTTCAAACGGTTTGTGATCATCGAGTACCCGCGGCCGGGGATGTACGCCTTCGGTTTCCTGACCAAGGAGAGCACGGTCCTGGCGGGCCAGGGCGGCAATGCCGAGTGCTGCCTGAGGGCCGTGTATGTTCCGACGAACAACCTCTACCTCGGAGATATCGTGCTCGTGAGCGAGAGGGAGGTCTTTTACACCGACATCCCGATAGACGAGGGGATCAAGATAATACTGTCCGGAGGCATTGCCTCGCCCAACAGGATCGGGGAGGCCCGGGAATGAGCACTGCCTGTGTCATCCTGGCGGCCGGGCTCGGCAAACGCATGCGCTCGTCGCTGCCGAAGGTGCTGCATCCTCTGGGCGGGGCCCCGATGCTGCAGAGCGTGATAGATTCTGTCCGCAAGATCAGGCCCCGGAAGATCGTTGTTGTGGCCGGCGTGCACCTGCACCGGATAGAGGAGGCTGTCGGCGCCCCTGACATTGTCTTTGCGCTCCAGAAGGAGCCGAAGGGGACAGGCCACGCCCTGCAGTCTGCTGTCCCCAGCCTGAAGGGGTTCGACGGGGACATCCTGATCATCAACGGGGACACTCCCCTTATCCGTCCTGCCACGCTCAGAAGGCTGCTCGGCATGCACAAAAAGAACCGCAACGATGTCTCGGTCCTCTCCTTTGTCGCAAAAAATCCTGCTGCCTACGGCCGCGTGGTGAGAGACCGCGCCGGCAAGGTCCTCTCCATTGTCGAGGAAAAGGACGCTGACCTTGGCCAGAAGGCGATAACCGAGGTCAACAGCGGCGTCTACGCCCTCAGGAGCACTGCCTTGAAGCTCCTCGGCAGGATACCGGAGAATCCTATCAAGAAAGAATATTACCTCACTGATATCATCTCGCTCGCCTCGCAGCAGGGGCTGAAGGCATCCGCCTACTGCATCGGGGAGGAAGAAGAGTTCATGGGGATCAATACCCGGCCTGAACTGGACAGGGCAGCGGACCTGATGAGAAAGAATATCATCGAGGACCTGAGGGACAGGGGGGTCCTCTTTGTTGACCCCGGGGCTGTTTACCTGGACAGGACCGTGAAGATCGGGTCCGGGACCGTGCTCTATCCGAATGTCTGCATAGAGGGAACAACAAAGATCGGGAAGGATTCGGTCGTCTACCCGAATACCCGGATAAAGAACAGCCTCATCGGCAACAGGGTCCTGATCAGGGACTCGACGGTCATCGAGGATTCAACGGTCAGGGACAAGGCCTCGGTCGGCCCCTTTGCCCACGTAAGGCCCGGCTCAGTGGTCGGCCCCGAGGCCCGGATAGGTAATTTTGTCGAGCTCAAAAAAGCGGTCGTCGGCAAAGGGAGCAAGGCATCCCACCTGAGCTACCTGGGCGATGCGCTGATAGGTTCCCGGGTCAATATCGGGGCAGGCACCATAACCTGCAACTATGACGGCGTGCATAAGCACCAGACCGTGATCGAGGACGGCGTCTTCATCGGGAGCGACTCCCAGCTCGTGGCGCCGGTGAGGATCTCGGCCGGGGCATATATCGGGGCAGGTTCGACCATCACCAGGGATGTGCCCCCGGATTCGCTTGCGGTCAGCAGGTCGGAGCAGAAGGTCTATAAGAACTGGGCAAAGAAAAGAAGGGCAGGGAAATAACCGGGCCGTGCGCCTGATGATGGTATCAGTGCCGGCCGCGGAAAAGCGACGGGGGAATAAAGTATGTGCGGGATAATAGGGTATACCGGCAGCAGGAATGGCGTCAGCGTCATCCTCGAAGGCCTGAAGAAGCTTGAGTACCGGGGATATGACTCGGCCGGCGTTGCCTGGTTCACTGAGAACGGGAGCGTCGATGTCAGGCGCTGCACCGGAAAGATAAAGAACCTGGCCGCTGTCGTCGAAGGAGAGAAGCTCTCCGGTACGACAGCGATCGGACATACCCGCTGGGCCACACACGGAAAGCCGTCCGAGGAAAATGCCCACCCCCACCGGTCCGACGGCATTGTCATCGTCCATAACGGGATCATCGAAAACTACCTCGACCTCAAAAAAGGGCTCTCTGCCAAGGGATACACCTTCAGCTCCGATACGGACACCGAGGTCCTCTGCCATCTCATCAGGGAGCATTCCGGGAAGCTGCCGCTGGAAGATGCGGTACGGGAGGCGCTCAAAGAGGTGAAGGGCGCTTATGCGCTGGCGGTCATTAATGAAAAGGAGCCGGGCAAGGTGGTCGGCGTCAGAAAGGACAGCCCCCTGGTGGTCGGGCTCGGCGACGGGGAGTATTTCATTGCCTCCGACGTCCCTGCCTTCCTGAACTACTCGCGCGAAGTGATATTCCTCGATGATGGTGAGATGGTCGTGATGACCGCGGACGGGGTCTGCATAACCAGGCTCGACGGCAGCCCGGTCCGGAAGGACGTGGTGACCGTGACCTGGAGCCCGGCGATGGCTGAAAAGGGCGGGTACCGGCATTTTATGCTCAAGGAGATATTTGAGCAGCCCCGGGCGGTGAGCGATACGATACGCGGCAGGTTTTCGATCGAAAGCGGCGAGGTGAACATCGAGGAGTTCGGACTTTCTGCCGGGGAGCTCGGCGGCATCAAAAAGATCTTTATCGTGGCCTGCGGCTCGTCGTGGCACGCGGCCCTTGCCGGAAAATATATGATCGAAGAGCTTGCGCGGATCCCGGTGGAGGTCGATATAGCCTCTGAGTTCAGATACCGGGGGCCGATCATCAGTGCCGAAAACCTTATGATCGTCATCACCCAGTCGGGCGAGACCGCCGACACCCTGGCAGCCCAGAGAGAGGCCAGGAGGCTCGGCGCGCGGGTCCTGAGCATCTGCAATGTGGTCGGGAGCACCTCGGCCCGGGAGGCGGACGCGGTCTTCTACACGCACTCCGGCCCTGAGATCGGCGTGGCCTCGACCAAGGCCTTCCTCACCCAGTTTACCGCGGTCTACCTGCTGGCGGTTGCCCTCGGGCAGGAGAAAGGGAGTGTTGACCCGGCCCGGTCAAGGGAACTGCTGCAGGACCTTGTGCTGCTGCCGGGCAAGATCGAGGCCGCCCTGACGGTGGACGATGAGGTGAAGGCGATAGCTCAGGATTACGTCAAGGCGCGCGGGTTCATCTATCTGGGCAGGGGGATCAACTACCCGATGGCCCTCGAAGGCGCGCTGAAGCTCAAGGAGATCTCATACATACATGCCGAAGGCTATCCTGCCGGCGAGATGAAGCATGGCCCCATAGCGCTGATCGATGAGGACCTGCCGGTCGTGATTCTCATCTCGAAGGACAGTCTGCTGGACAAGATGCTCACCAGCATCCAGGAGGTCAAAAGCAGGGGGGGCAGGGTGATCGCCATATCGGCGGAGGCCTGCAGCGCTGTCTGCGAGGTCTCCCTCAACTGCCTGCTGGTGCCTGACACGAACCATTTTCTCGCCCCTATGCTGCTGGCCGTACCGCTGCAGCTGCTGGCATACCATATCGGTGTGCTGAGGGGATGCGACGTCGACCAGCCCCGGAACCTGGCAAAGAGCGTGACCGTGGAATAGCGGCCGGAACCGTGCTGCCGCTGGATTTATAAGGCCCGTTTTTGTTATTCTATATATCACGGAGATAAATTAACAGATGTCTAAAGAAGGGTTAATGCACGATCTCAATCCCCAGCAGAAAGAAGCCTTGCAGCATATTAACGGTCCGTTGCTGGTCCTTGCCGGGGCAGGCAGCGGCAAGACCAAGGTCATCACCCATAAGTTCGCCTATCTCGTAAAGACCCACAAGACCCCTGCCGACGCCATCTTTGCGGTCACCTTCACGAACAAGGCCGCCGGCGAGATGCGCGAGAGGATCGGTCATCTCCTGCCCAATGATATCCGGAGCGCCTGGATCGGCACACTCCATTCCCAGTGCGGCAGGATACTGAGGAAGGAGATCAAGAACCTCGGCTACGGCCCTGACTTCTCGATATATGATGAGGACGACCGCTGCAATCTCATCCGGCATATCCTCAAGGACTTCAAGATATACGAAGCGCTGTACAAAGGGGTCTCCTCACGGATCAATATCCTGAAGGCCTCGCTGATAGACCCTGACACGTTCCTGGCCTCGGGGGACGGCTTCGGTTTTGACGAAAAGCTCGCCAAGGTCTATATCAGATATCAGGACGAACTGCAGAGGTCCAACGCCCTGGATTTTGACGACCTGATCATGCTGACGGTCAAGCTCTTCAGGGAATTTCCGAAGGTGCTCAGGAAGTATCAGGATTCGCTGGCGCATGTGCTCGTTGACGAGTTCCAGGACCTGAACGCCTCGCAGTATCACCTGGTGAAGCTCCTTGCAAAACAGCACAAGAACATCTGCGCGGTGGGGGATGACGATCAGAGCATCTACCGGTTCCGGGGTGCCGATGTCCAGCATATCCTGAACTTCGAAAAGGACTTCCCCGGCGCCAAGGTCGTCAGGCTCGAAAGGAACTACCGTTCTACCCAGAATATCCTGGACGTCTCGCATGCCGTGATCTCCGCAAACCCCAACCGGAAGGCCAAGAAGCTCTGGACCGACCGGGGCAGGGGGGAAAAGGTCCATTACTGCTGGCTCAATAACGAGGAAGAAGAGGCAAAACATATAGCCAAGGTCATCAAGGAGCTCTACCTGAAGGGTGCCGCCGCCTACAAGGACGTCGGGGTGCTCTACCGGGTGAACCTTCAGTCCCGGGCGCTCGAAGATGCCCTGCGGGACGCGGGCCTGCCCTACCGGGTGGTCGGCGGCATAAGCTTCTACCAGAGGAAAGAGATCAAGGACATCATTGCATACGCCCGGCTTGTCACGAACCATGGCGACAATGTGAGCCTCAGGAGGGTCATCAATACCCCGCCCCGCGGCATCGGTGCCGCGACCCTGTCGAAGATCGAGGGGGAGGCCAAGAAGAAGTCGGCCTGCCTGTTCGATATCCTCAAAGTGGCTGCAAAGAACAGCGGCATCGTCTCTTCGACGAAGGACAAACTGGGCAGCTTTTCCTCTCTGATCGAGGAGCTTGCTCCCAGGGCAGGCCAGGATGCGGCAGAGCTTCTGAAGGCGATCGTGGAAAGGACCGGCTACCGTGAGACGCTCGACGACGACAGAAAACAGAATATTGCCGAGCTTATCGTCTCTGCTGAAGGCAGGGACATCCGTGAGTTCCTTGACAAGGTCTCCCTGCAGACCTCTCACGAGGAGGCGGCCCCGGGAGACCATATCTCCCTGATGACCCTGCATAATGCCAAGGGCCTCGAGTTCCCTGTCGTATTTCTCACCGGGATCGAAGAAGGCGTGCTCCCGTACTTCAAGGCGATCGGCAAGGAAGATGAGATAGCGGAGGAACGCAGGCTCTTTTATGTCGGGATGACCCGTGCCAGGGACATGCTCCTGCTGTCAGGTTCACGCAAGAGACGGCTCTACTCGCGGATACAGGAGCAGGAGCCCTCGCGGTTCCTCAAGGCCCTGCCGCGGGAATACTGCCTCTGGATCGAGAAGGTGGCTGAATATCATCCGTTCAAGGCCGGCGGCAGGGACAACAAAAAGGCCGAGATCGTCAAGGTCAAACCCCTGTTCGCCTCCGGCTGCAGGGTGAAGCATCCGGTATGGGGTGTGGGCGTCATCCGTGACTGCTACGGGGACGGCGAGGACCAGAAGGTGATGGTCAATTTCCCCACGATCGGGCTGAAGAGACTCTCCCTGAAGCTTGCCAACCTGACCAAGATATAGGAACCAACCAGGAAATGAAGATCTCCATAGACCACGTATCGCGCCTGGCCCGGCTCTCCCTCTCAGAAGGCGAAAAGGCCAGGTTCGGTTCGCAGCTCGACGACATCCTTTCCTATGTGGACAAGCTCAATGAACTCGACACCCGGGATGTAGGACCCACGTCCCATGTGGTCCCGATGAGCAATGTGGTCCGTTCGGACTCTGCCGTGCCGTCTCTTCCCGTGGACGAGGCGCTCAGGAATGCCCCTGACAGCACCGGCGAGTTCTACCGGGTCCCGAAGATCATAGAATGACGGCAGGAGACGGGAGGTCATCATGCTGAGGTGCATGCTGCGCACGAAGATACATATGGCAACGGTCACCGAGTCCAACCTGGCCTATGAAGGCAGCATCACGATCGACGAAGACATCCTGAAGGCGGCAGGCATACTCCCCTTTGAGCAGGTGATGATCAGCAATATGAACAACGGGGAGCGGTTCGAGACCTATGTCATCACCGGGAAAAAAGGCTCCGGTGAGATCTGCCTCAATGGTCCGACAGCGCGCAAAGGCGTTGTCGGCGATAAGGTCATCATCTTCTGCTACAGTTATCTTGAGGACGGCAGGGCACAGACCCTCACCCCGACGATCATCAAGCTCGACAGCCAGAACAGGATGAAATAAACCTCCGCATTGCCGCACGCTGTTGCCCACCGCGGTCCGCCCTGAATAAAAGTACATTTTTTCACCTGATTTGGTTATACTGTAGCGTCCGAGTTCCGCTGTATTGATCTCATAGGGGTGAGAGGGATATATGAAAAAGATTCTTATTGCCGACGACAACAGGACCCTGCTGATGTATCTCGGTCTGCTCCTCAAGAGGTTCGAATTCGGGGTCCTGCCTGCAGAGAGCGGTGTCGAAGTGCTGCGGCTCTTAAAACTGGTTCCGATAGACCTGGTCGTCCTTGACGTCCATATGCAGCAGATGGACGGCATTACCCTTCTTCGCTATATCAAAGAAGATAAGAGGACCGCAGATATCCCGGTCATCATGCTCTCCACAGACTCCAGCAGCGACACCATGGAGCAATGCAGGAGCCTGGGATGCTTCGACTACCTGACCAAGCCCGTCAAGATAGATACCTTCCACGACACGCTGCAGAGAGGTTTTTTTTCCGGCAGGGGGACGAACAGAAAATTCCTCAGGGTGCCTTATCCCGAGAAGGTCCGGGTATCCTCCAACGGAACGTCCTATGAACTTTATGCGGAGAGCCTTTCCACCGGCGGCATCTTCATCCGGAAAGAAGATCCGCTGCATCCCGGCACAGAGGTGAATGTAAAGTGCGACCTGAAGAACTTCGGCGTCGTTCAGCTGAAGGGCAGGGTCATCTATACGAAACAACTCTTCGGAGATTTCCTGAAACTTCCGCCAGGCATGGCAGTATCCTTCCAGGAGATGTCCGAGGGCGATTCAAGGTCATTGAACTGTTTTGTGGAGGACCGCCTTGCCAGGGATATTTTCGACAGTCAGCAGGAAGTATTCATTGAGAGGACTGAAGAGCCGAACTAGGCCTTCAGGTGTGTGCACTTCGGGCAGACGAATTTGCCGCTGAACCAGGCGGTCTCCTGTGAAAAGTCCGGGATAAGGTCCAGGAGCATGGTCGTCTGGCAGACAGGGCAGCGGTAATTGCCGAGCTTGAAATCGTCCGAGAGCTTCCCCGCGTCATGCGCATCTACCCTGACCTCCAGGACATAGTGCGCGACCTCCTGAGCGGAATGCGTCTGGCTGATGATCGTCTTTATCTTTTCGATGACTTCTTTCGGCTTTGTCGTTGCCTTGACCACATACCCGGCAGCGCCGAGGCTGAGTGCCTTCTCGACCTCTTCGGGCTGGCCCTTTGCCGAAAAAACAAGCACCGGTATCTTTGAGAGCTTCGGGTCCGTCTTTACCACCTGCAGGACCTTATACCCGTCCATTATCGGCATCATCAGGTCCAGGAGTATTATGTCGGGTTTCTCCTGGGAGAGGA
The DNA here is from genome assembly GCA_004321925.1 of Nitrospirota bacterium. Taxonomy (GTDB): domain Bacteria; phylum Nitrospirota; class Thermodesulfovibrionia; order Thermodesulfovibrionales; family UBA6898; genus PALSA-1316. Next base: position 26,048 of record SCQH01000101.1, read on the forward strand.
CCTTTACCGCCTCCATGCCATTGCTGGCGGTCGAGACCTGGAACTGTTCGAAGGTGAGCGCATTCTTATAGATCGCCTGAATTGCGGGCGAATCCTCCACAAGAAGTACTTTTGTCCGGGTTATCATATCTTTAGTCTATAGGCCGGTCTGACCTTCTGTCAATCTGCCCATGGCGAGGCAGATCGACAGAGCAGCCCTATATCAGCTTCAGGTCCTTCAGGACCTTCGCGAGCTTTTCCCTGTTGGCCGGTACCATTTCGCAGAGCGGCATCCTGAATTCCTCCGCGATCCTGCCCATCATGGCCAGTGCGGTCTTGACCGGGATCGGGTTCGTCTCGATGAACATCGAGGCGTTCAGCGGCTCGAGTTTGAAGTGCAGTTTCCGTGCCTCATCGAATTTCCCTTTTTCCCAATACCTGCACATATCTGCGACCATCTTCGGTGCGACGTTGGCAGAGACGGATATGACCCCTTTGCCGCCGAGCGCCATCAGCGGAAGGGTGGTGAAGTCGTCTCCCGAAAGCACGGTAAAGCCGTCGCCGCAGAGCCTGATCACCTCGCTCACCTGCTTCAGGTCTCCTGTCGCTTCCTTGATGCCGACGATATTCTTTATTGCGGAGAGGCGTGCAACGGTCGGCGGCAGCATGTTCACGGCGGTGCGTCCCGGCACATTATACAGGATGATCGGGAGGTCGACCGCTTCGGCAAGGATCTTGTAATGGCGGTAGAGGCCTTCCTGAGTCGGTTTGTTGTAGTACGGGGTGACCACGAGCGCGGCATCCGCCCTGGCCTTCTTCGCCTCTTTGGTGATCATGACCGTCTCATCGGTGGAGTTGGCCCCGGTGCCGGCGATGACCGGGACCCTTCTGCCTACGGCCTCGACCGTGAACCGGATGACCCGGTAGTGTTCTTTATAGTCAAGTGTAGCGGATTCACCGGTGGTGCCGCAGGGCACGATGGCCTTTGTCCCCTGCTTGATATGCCAGTCTATCAGGTCCCCGAGGGCCTTCTCATCCACCCTGCCTTTTTTGAAAGGTGTGACAATAGCTACAATAGAACCTTTAAACATGTTGTCCTCCCTGATGAAATAGTTTACACATTATACCAGAGAACCCCGACCCTCAGCTTGCCGTCGAGTTCTCCGACCCACCGCACTTCGGCATTCTGATAGGAGCCGTCCTCCTGTTTCACGCTGATGAGCAGTCCCGGTTCCAGCTGTATGCCGGTTGGGACCTCGGTCAGGAACCCGAGCCCCTGGTCGGTAATATCGACGCCCCGTCCGGAGAGATTCTCTATCCGGGGGGTACCGAACTCAAGGACATTGACCGAAAACTCCAGAGGCATATCATAACCTATGCGGACATGTTTTCTCTTTTCCGGGGTCGAACCCATTACGGAACCTCTATCAGCCCTTCAAAGACCTCAGTGGCAGGTCCGGTCATATAGACGTGATTGTCCGGGGCCCATTCAATGAGCAGGTCGCCACCCAGCAGTTTGACGGTGACCTTTCTGTTGGTCAGCCCCCTGAGGCTCGCGGCGACCCCTGCTGCCGATGCGCCTGTACCGCAGGCCAGGGTCTCTCCGGAACCCCTTTCCCATACGCGCATCTTTATAACTTCAGGGCTTAGTATCTGGATGAACTCGACGTTCGTCCTGTTCGGGAAGAGTTCATGGTTTTCGATCAGGGGGCCGTATCCGGGGACATTGAATCCCTCAAGGTCATCCAGAACGGTCACCGCATGCGGATTGCCCATCGAGACGCAGGTGATCCTGAACTCCCTGCCGCCTGCGGAGAGGGGATGATCCTCTATTGGCCCGTCGAGGTTCACCGGGATGCTCCTGCCGTCGAGGACCGGTTCTCCCATGTCCACGCGGACCATATCGCCCGACCTCTCCGGCCTGATGATGCCTGCCTGTGTCTCGATGCTGAGGGTCGTCTTGTCGGAGAGCTTCCGGTCCCAGATATATTTTGCGAGGCAGCGTATGCCGTTGCCGCACATCTCGACCTCGCTCCCGTCGGCATTATGGATGCGCATGCCGAAATCGGCCTTTGCAGAGCTTTCAAGCAGCAGGATCTGGTCCGCGCCGATGCCGAACCTCCTGTCGCAGAGCCTTCTGCTCAGATCACCGAGGGCCGGCAGCGCTTCTCTGAACGCGTTGTTGCGGAGGTCCATGACAATGAAGTCATTGCCGAGCCCATGCATCTTGGTGAAGGGGAGCTTCATTTGAGGAACCCCGGGATGACCTCATCGCGAACCAGGTCGTCAAGGGTGCCCCTTTTTCTGATAAGGCTGTGGGTGCTCCCTTTTACCATGACCTCGGCGGCCTGGGGCCGGCTGTTATAGGTGGAACTCATCGACATGCCATATGCCCCGGCGCTCATGACCGCAAGGTATTCACCCCTGTTGACCTTCGGCATCCTTCTTTTTTTAGCAAGAAAATCCCCTGACTCGCAGATCGGCCCGACAACATCGGCTGTGACCGCGGCCCGTTTGTTCATGATCACCGGTTGTATGTGGTGATAGGCGTCGTAGAGAGACGGCCTCATCAGGTCGTTCATGCCGGCATCCACGATCACGAACTCCTTGCCCGCACCTTTTTTGAGGTAGAGGGCCCTGGTGATCAGGATCCCTGCATTGCCGACGATCGAGCGGCCGGGTTCCATGATCAGGGTGAGCTTCCGCCCGTTGATCAGCGGCAGGAGCTTCCGTGCAAGGTCGGCCGGCACCGGCGGTTTCTCGTCCTTGTAGGAGATGCCGAGGCCTCCCCCGATGTCAAGGTAGCGTATCCGGAACTTCCTGCTGCGAAGGGTGTCGAGGAGCAGGAGTATCTTTTCCATGGCCTCAACATACGGCGAGATCTTGGTGATCTGCGAGCCGATATGTTTTTGCAGCCCGACCACCTCGATATTCTTCAGCCGGGCCGCAAGGCCGTAGTTCTGCAGGGCGCTGCCTATGGAGATCCCGAACTTATGCTCTTTCATGCCGGTCGAGATGTAGGGGTGGGTCTGCGCATTGATGTCAGGGTTGATCCTGAGCGCAATAGGGGCCTTGACCTTCATTCTGCCTGCGACGCGGTCGATCTCCCTGAGCTCGTCCTCGGATTCGACATTGAACATCAGGACCCTGTTCTTCAGGGCTGTCATTATCTCGGCCTCTGTCTTGCCGACCCCGGCATAGACGATCTTCTCCGGCGGGATGCCGGCCTTGAGCGCCCGAAAGAGTTCCCCCCCTGAGACGATATCAGCACCCGAGCCGCTCTTTGCCAGAAGCCTGAGGAGCGCGCCGTTGGTGTTCGCCTTGAGCGCATAACAGATGATATGGGGGTAGCTGGCAAAGGCCTCGTCATATGCCCTGAAGTGTCTCAGCACCGTACTATAGCTGTAAATATAAAGAGGGGTCCCGTAACGTTCTGCCAGGGTCCTTACCGGGACGTCCTCTGCATACAGCTCGTTGCCTTTATAGGTAAAAAAATGCATGATATTTCTCCGGCTTCTTAAATTCCCTTGATTTTTCTATATTTTTTAACATATAAAAAAAGGTATTGTCAAAAATTTATCATAAAAAGAGGTCCAGATGGGAAAAAACATTGTAGAAAAGATATTCGGTGCTCACGCCGCATACGGTGAGCTGAAGGCCGGCTCCCCGGTGGGGCTGACCGTTGACCAGGTATACACGCAGGATGCCACCGGCACCATGGCCTGGCTGCAGTTCGAGGCGATGGGGCTCGGCCGGGTGAAGGTCCCGCTTGCCGTTTCGTATGTCGATCACAACATGGTGCAGTCGGACTACATGAACCCCGACGACCACCTTTTCCTGCAGACGGCCGCTGCCCGCTACGGCGCCTATTTTTCGCGGCCGGGCAACGGTATCTGCCATCAGGTCCATCTCGAGCAGTTCGCTGCCCCGGGGAAGATCGCCCTCGGGACCGACAGTCATACGCCGACCGGCGGAGGCATGGGCATGATCTCGATCGGGGTCGGCGGCCTCGATGCGGCGACGGTCATGGGAGGGGCCCCCTTTGACCTCACCATGCCAAAGGTAGTGAAAATACATCTCAAGGGCAGGCTTCAGCGGCCCTGGGTCACGGCAATGGACGTCATCCTTGAGGTGCTCAGGCGGCTTACCGTCAAGGGCGGCGTCGCCAAGATCATGGAATACGGCGGACCCGGCGTGAAGGACCTGAACCTCACGGAGCGTGCGACCATAACGAACATGGGTGCCGAACTCGGCGCGACCACGTCCGTCTTCCCCAGTGACAAAAGGACGCTGCAGTACCTGACGGCGGTCGGGAGGGCAGACCAGTGGGTCGAGCTCTCGGCGGACAAGGGCGCAAAATACAGCGAGAAGATAACGATCGACCTTGGGGCGGTCGAGCCGATGATAGCGCAGCCCCACAGCCCCGACAATGTCGTCACGGTCAGAAGCCTTGCCGGCACGAAGGTCGATCAGGTCTGCATCGGGAGCTGCACCAATTCATCCTACCAGTCCATGAAACTGGTTGCCTCGCTCCTGAAGGGCAACCGGGTGTCGGAGAGGGTGAACCTTCTGCTTAACCCCGGCTCCAAGCAGGTCTACGAGATGATCTCGCGCGAGGGCCTCAGCGCAGACATGATCGCCTCCGGGGCCCGCATGCTTGAGGCCTCCTGCGGCCCCTGCATCGGGATGGGCGGGGCGCCCGGTTCTGGTCAGGTATCGGTCCGCTCCTATAACAGAAATTTCAAGGGCCGCAGCGGGACAAAGGATGCCCTGGTCTATCTCGCCAGCCCTGTCTCCTGCGCCGTCTTTGCGCTAAAGGGTGAGATGGTCGATCCACGGGAATCTGGCCTGACGCTCAAGGCCTTCAAGGAGCCGAAGCAGTACCTGGTAAACAGGAGTTCCCTCATCCCGCCGAAGGAGGACACCAGCGGAGTCACGGTGATCAAAGGCCCCAACATAAAAGAGGTCTCGGTCAAGGCCCCCCTCGGCGGGACGATAGAGGCAGAGGTCCTTCTGAAGCTCGGGGACAATATTACGACCGATGATATCATGCCTGCCGGGTCAAAGGTCCTGCCCTTCAGGTCGAATATCCCGGCCATCTCGGAATTCGTATTCAGCGGCATCGATGCGACCTTCAGCGCCAGGGCCCTGGCAGCAAAACCGCAGGGCGGGGGCATCATCGTAGGCGGGGAGAACTACGGGCAGGGGTCGTCGCGGGAGCATGCAGCCATCGCCCCGATGTTCCTCGGCATACAGGCGGTCATCGTAAAGTCCTTTGCACGGATCCACCGCTCGAACCTGATCAACTTCGGTATCGTCCCCTTTCAGTTTCAGGACCCGAAGGATTACGACAGGATTGAAGCTGGTGACCGGCTGGCAATTGATGATATTGCCGCCGCCATGCAGGCGGGTGACTCTTTCGTCGTCAGGAACCTGACGAAGGGCTATTCCCTGAACGTGAGGTCAGGCCTGAATGAGCGTGAACGGGAGATCATCATAAAAGGCGGTCTCCTTCCCTATACAAGGGCAAAGGCCGGATAAGATTGCATTAATAATATTGGATGTCGGTCGACTCTGAATATACAATCGCGACAAGGCCGGCTGGCAATAACGCTGGGTGGTTTTGACAAAGGTGCCTGTGCCAGCGGCTTACGCCCGGCGTTAACCCGGCTAAATTAATAACTACAGGAGAACAGTATGTCACGCTTTGCAGTTTTTTTGCTGGTTATTCTGGTCTTTACAAGTTGTGCTCCCGCCAAATCTATACAACCTGAACGAATTACGGAAATTAGGAAGATAGGCCTCGTAACGAAAGTGGCCGATAATGATTTAATAGTCTTTGATCGTACCCGCACTATGAACAGGACTTACGGAGGGACGCAATTTGGTGCAGTGGGCGGATTAATCGAGGGCTTAATTCTTACTGGCATGGCGGCACATGCTATGAACAAGTCTCTACAAGGGGACCCTGATGATATAAAGCAGTACCTAAAAGATATCAATTTCAAGTCAATGGTAGATAACAGAATAAGTGGCAGACTTTCTAGAAAATATGATCTTGTTTTACCTCAGTATTTTGATACTAGGGCGCACGATAACCCTTCCAAATTTGCAACAGATAGCAATTATCTAAAAGAGGCAATGTCCCTTGGGATCGACACGTTAATTTTCATTGAATATTACTACGGGCTCGGTGCATTTAAAGATCGCCCAGCTTGTGTAGTTGTCGCTGGAAAAATAACAGTCTATGATGTTAAATCCGAGACGATAATATTTGACAGGCTCATTGCATCAGATGATGATTTTGTTCCTGGCTATCGTACAGTGGATGAATTCGTGAATGACAATGCGAAACTCTTCAAAGAGGATTTAAACACAGCGGTTGATGGTTTTTCATATTTAGTTGCCACTCAGCTTGGTATTACTGAAAGATATTAATCCAAAATAATGGGGTCAGACTTGACTATTGACATTTGATTCGGGCAGAGATAACCTTGTCGTATGGCTAGGAAACCGAGGATAGAATTTGAGGGAGCTTTTTATCATGTAATAACGCGCGGAAATCAGAGACAGAAGATATTCAGGGACGAGGGGGATTTCGGAAAATACATTGAAATACTCTCCAGGTACAAGGCCTTGTACAAATACCGCCTGTATGCCTATGTCCTTATGAGCAACCATGTGCATCTTCTGATCGAGACGGGGGAAACTCCACTTTCAAAGATACTTCAGGGCATCAATCAGAGCTATACGGAGCGATTCAACAGAAAATACAAAACGGTCGGCCATCTCTTCCAGGGCAGGTACAAGGCCATACTCTGCGACCGCGACGACTATCTGCTTTCCCTTGTCAAATATATTCACCTGAACCCGGGTAGGGCGCGTCTTGTGGAGACCCCTGAAGAATACACCTGGAGCAGCCATGGGGCATACCTTAAGCCTGTCAGTAAGAGTATCATAGACGAGGAGCAAGTGCTCAGAATGTTTTCTGAGAACAAGGGGATAGCGAGGCGGCTTTATGAAGCATATGTCGGAGACGGGATCGGTGTAAAGAAAGAGGACATATACTCCACCATAGATAAGAGAATACTCGGGAATGAACAATTTGCAAATACGGTCATGGATAAGTGCGATGCTGCTGTTGAGCCCGGGAAAAGGGCGAGGGAATACTCACTGGGGGCAGTTGCCGCTGCAGTCTCGGATATATTCGGTATAACGCTGACGCAGATGAGACACAAAGGCAAGGACAGAGACATCACAAAGGGAAGAAAGCTGTTCAGTATCGTTGCGCATGAGTACAGGTATAAAGGCAGAGAGATCGCCGAATATATGCGCAAGGACCCGGCCCTGATCACACGGCATGTCAAAGAGAGTAAGAAACTGGAAAAGGACACGGCAGAGGTGATAGCAATGTTAAAGGTTAAGAAATCAAATGTCAATAGTCAACAGGCTGTTGAAAAACACCCATATTGAGTATTCTTTCAACAGCCTGGCGCGAGCGACCGCGCTGATCCAGAGTGAAACAAACCGTTGCTCAGACTCATTTCGACTATTATATGCACTAGTCACCATTTGTGTTGACAGTCGGTCTTCCGGTTAAGGACTTCGACTGCTAGGCCGCTGGTTCCATCACCTCCTTATCATAAACATATTGCTGGTAGAGTTCCAGTCCTTCTG
>SCQH01000102.1 GCA_004321925.1 Nitrospirota bacterium
CCGGCTTGCTTGTGCCCGATGTTTGGGTATCCGGAATCTCTCCGAAAACAAAGAAAGATCCCCGACAAGCCAACAGTAGGGGCTTTAAGCCCGGGGATGACAGATTGGGATATTCTGTTGCCGATTTCCTAATACTGCTTCAGGATCGTGTAGCAGGTATCTCTTTGAGCGGGTCTGAAGCCGGCTGACCTGATCGCGCTGATGATATCTTCTTTGGTCACGCGGTAGCTGACGCCGGTCGAGGCGACCACGTTCTCCTCGATCATGGTCGAGCCGAAATCATTTGCCCCGAACCGCAGGGCGACCTGGGCCAGCTTCAGGCCCTGCGTGACCCAGGAGGCCTGGATATTGGGGACGTTGTCAAGATAGAGGCGTGAGACCGCAAGCACCTTCAGGTATTCTACCGCAGTGGCCGGGGACTGTATGGTCTTGTGCCCTGAATTCCGACCGCTGCGTTTTTTCCGTTCCGACCGCTTTTTCAGCTCGGTGTTCCCCGGCTGAAAGGACCAGGGGATAAAGGCAGTGAAGCCTCCTGTCCTGTCCTGCAGGTCCCTGATCGCGCCGAGGTGCGTGATGATGTCCTCGGGGCTTTCGACGCTGCCGAACATCATTGTGGCGGTTGTGCGCATCCCCAGGCCGTGTGCAGCCTCCATGACCTCCAGCCAGCGCGATGACTTGATCTTTTTCGGGCTCAGGATCTCACGCACCCTGTCGGAGAGTATCTCGGCACCGCCGCCCGGGATCGAATCAAGCCCTGCCTCCCGCAGCACCCCGAGCGCTTCCCTGAGGGTGAGGTCAGCCGAATCGGCGATATAACAGATCTCGGGGGGAGAGAAGCCATGGATAGCGATCGGGAACCTGCTTTTGATCGATCTCAGCAGCCTTGTGTAGTAGTCAATCCCCAGGTCAGGGTGCAGCCCCCCCTGCAGGAGTATCTGTGTCCCCTCAAGAGAGAGCGTCTCTTCGATCTTGCGGAAAAGGTCGGCCTCGCTGAGAACGTAGGCATCGGCCGATGCCTTGTCCCGCCAGAAGGCACAGAAGGTGCACTGGTTGACGCAGACATTGGTGTAGTTGATATTGCGGTCCACGATAAAGGTCGTGATGCCCTCAGGATGCAGCTGCCTGCGCATATCGTCCGCCCTCTGCCCGACTTCAAGCAGGTCACCGCCCTTCAACAGGGCAAGGGCCTGACCGTCACGCAACCGCTCAGGCCGTGCTTTTTTATGTTTCATCACCGGGGCCATCAATGGAACCTGGCCTTTCGATAAAAGGAATCTCGCTCAACAGCAACCTTGCCGGTCTTTTGGATGAGGTTGACCAGCTGCTCAGCGGTCATCTGACCGCCGGCCAGCCCGCCGGCCGAGCGGGTGATCTTCTCTTCGATGATCGTGCCGTCAATGTCGTCGGCGCCGAATTTCAGGGCAAGCTGCGATATCTTTTCCCCGAGCATGATCCAATAGGCCTTGATATGGTCGAAGTTGTCGAGCACCAGCCTGCTGATGGCGATCGTCCTTATGTCATCGATGCCGGAGGTGTATCTCCCCTGTATCTCGGTGTTCTGCGGGTGATAGGCCAGCGGGATGAAGGCCTGGAACCCCCCGGTCCTGTCCTGCAGTTTTCTGAGGCTCAGGAGGTGGTCGACACGGTCCTCATGGCTTTCTATATGGCCGTACAGCATGGTCGCGTTCGTTCTGAGGCCTGCCTTATGCGCGATCTCCATGACCTCCAGCCACCGCTCCCCGGTTATCTTTTCAGGGCAGAGGCGGGTCCTTATCGCCGGGGCAAATATCTCTGCCCCGCCGCCGGGCATCGAGCCTAGCCCTGCGGCCTTTAGTGCAACGAGGGTGCTGTAGAGATCAAGCCCTCCGATCCGTGCGAGGTAGTCTATCTCAACGGCGGTAAAGGCCTTGATATGAAGGCGGGGAAAGTGCTTTCTTATCGCCGAGAGCATCTCCAGGTAGTATTCGACGGGCCAGTCAGGATGGAGGCCGCCGACGATATGGACCTCGGAGATGGGGCCTGACGCCCTGAGTTTTTTCAGTATGTCGCTGATCGTCAGTTCAAAGGCCCCGTCCTGGCCTTTGGACCTGCTGAAGGCGCAGAACCGGCAGCGGTTGATGCAGATGTTCGTGGGATTGATATGCCTGTTCCTGATGAAATAGGCCCTGTTGCCGTTCTTCTTTGCTGCCAGGGCGTCGGCGAGCCTGCCGAGGGTGAAGATATCGTCAGACTCGAAAAGCCGGAGGGCGTCAGCCTTCGAAAGCCTTTTGCCGGCCATGACCCTGGATGCGATTTTTCTGATCACGAATAATTATAGACCAATAATGGCCGAAAGGCCAGGGAACCTGATCATGCGGCCTGATGAGGAGCCCGGCCGGCCGTCAGGCAGGGATCAAGCAAGTTTGACGCCATTTGGTCAACTGTGGTATAAAATAAGCTCCTTGCTCTTTCCATCGGGAAGGGCTTTAGTCCCCGTCACACCGGGGAAAAATCCATAAGGAGGTGTTCGATGAACATCTACGAAAACATTGTGATCCTGAACGCTTCCCTCTCTGACGAAGAGATCACGACCGCGATCAACCGGATCAAGGACCTCATCGTCAATGCGGGTGGAGAAGTGCTCAAGGCTGACTTATGGGGGCGGCGCAAGCTCACCTATGAGATCAAGAAGCAGACGAAAGGGTTCTATGTGCTGTTTATGTACAAGACCCCTGCCGCAACCATCAAGAAGCTTGAGGAGTTATACAAGGTTTTTGACCCGGTCATAAAATTCATGGTCATAAAGCTCGGGCCGAAGCAGGTCAAGCAGTTCGAGGCTGCCCAGGCAGCAGAGGCGGCGGCTGAGCAGGCCAAGGCAGAACAACCACAACCCCAACCACAAAGCGAGGCTTAAATGTTCAACAAGGTCATCCTCATCGGGAATCTTACCAAGGACCCTGAACTGCGGTATACCCCGCAGGGGACACCGGTCTGTACCATCAGGCTGGCAAGTTCGACAAAGTACAAGTCAGGCGACGGCATGAAAGAGGAAACGCTCTTCATCGACTGTATCGTATGGGGCAAACAGGGCGAATCCGTGGCCCAGTATCTTGCCAAGGGCAAGACAGCCCTCGTCGAAGGCCGCCTTCAGGAGCGCAAGTGGGAGACCGACGGCCAGCAGAGGAGCAAGTTCGAGATCGTTGCGCAGACGGTCAGGTTCCTTTCCGGAGGCAAGAAGGAATCGGCCTCTGAAGGCCCCGGGGACAGTGATTTTCATGCCCCCGACGAGACGACCGACCTTGAGCCGTTTTAATAACAACTACCAGAAAATAATCTTATAAGGAGTCATATTATGGCAATGCCACAGAAGAGATTTCAGAGGAGAAAGTTCTGCAGGTTCTGCTCTGAAAAGATCGAGTTCATCGATTACAAGGATACCAAGTTCCTCCGGACGTACCTCACCGAGCGCGGCAAGATACTCTCAAGGAGGATGACCGGCACCTGCGCCAAGCACCAGCGGGTCCTCAATGAGGCGATCATGAGATCGAGGAACATTGCGCTCCTCTCCTTTGTCGAGAAATAAATGAGGATCCCCAAGTCCTGGGTCCCGATCCTGGCAAAAAAGATCACCACCAACCTTGTCCATGGCGGGCTGGTGGTGGTCGAAGTTCCGGAAGATAAGCTGCTGGAGAAGGTGGAAGAGTATATCCTTGAGGAGCTTATGGTCGAGGACCGGCTCAATGATGAGGTGAAGGAGCTCTTAAGCAAGCATTCATCTGATATTGAGCGCGGCAGGATGGACTTCAGGAAGCTTTTTGATCTTACCAAGCAAAAACTGGTCAGGGAGAGAAATCTGATATTATGATGCTCTCGGAAGACAAGATCTCGCATCTTACCCATGTGCTGCTGAAGCAGCTGATGGCCCATGACCTGATCGACCTCATAGAGGACGAGAGCGATGTCAGGCGGGAGATCAAGCGCACCATCGTCTCGGAGCTCAAGGTCGGTGAGGAGATCGACGAGATCGTCAGAAAGAAACTTCAGTCCTTTTCGAAGAAACTGATAGAAGGCAGTCCGGAATGGGAAGTCATGTACAGGAAGATCTTCAGAGAAGAAGAGATAAAAAGGGGCAGGGCATCCGGCTAGGACCTCTGAAAAGGGGTGTCCCGCTCCTTTTCATCCTGGTGACCTGGCTCGGCCTTTTAAAGGGACTGCCTGCTTCAAAACCGGCCTTCTGGTTCCCGCTCAGCCTTGTTACGGGGGCTCTCTGCTACGCCTTTTATTATAAAGTGAAAAAAGAGGAGTTCGGGATGGAGTTCCTCTTTTCACTTCTCCTCCTTCCGGCAGGAGGAATCCAGTTTTTTCAGGCCGGCATCGTCAGACCGGTCTATTTCCCTCTGCTCGCCCTTGCGGCCTCCTATTTCAGCCTCACGACGCTCCTGGTCGCCCTTGGCCTGTTTGCGCTTCAGATACCGGTGTCGCTGATCACCGGGATGCCGGGCATCAGGACGTTCCTTGATATGACAAATCCGCTGGAGGAGGGGTTGTTCCTGATTTCCCTGGCCGCAACTGCAGGGGTCTCCTCTGTCCTCTTCCGTAAGATGAGGATGGCACGCGCGGAGGCGGAGACGTCCTTGTCGGCCATACATGAAAAAGCCCGGGAGATCGGGAGGGAGACCGCGATGGAGTCTCTCAGCACCGAGGAGTCGCTTTCACACTATTTTGCATCCATGCTCAGGACCGACGAGGAGATCGGGGAGCTTCTGGTGGCGATAAAACATGCCGTCTTTGCCGATTCAGCGACCCTTTTTGTTCCGGAGAGCGCTGCTTTCAGGCTGCGCTGCTCCACGGAAGGCAAGGGGGAGGTCATTATAACCGGTGCCGGGGCCATTGCAAACTGCATGAGGGACAAAAAGACCTTCTCGGCAGGGGAGGTCGATGAGAAGAAGTTCAAGCTCGGGTATATGAAGACGATGAAGGTCGTGTCGGTCATCGTTGTCCCGATCATGGAGGGGACATCCCTCATCGGGGTGCTGGCGGTCGACAGTTCACGGGCGCATGCCTTCAGCGAACCTGACCGCAGCAGCATCGAAAGGTTCGCCGGGCAGCTTGTACGCATCCTTGAGCGGGAGCGGATATATTTCATGATAAAGCGGGATGTCTTCGGCCTGCGCATCCTGAAGGAGGAGAGCTCAAACCTCATTACGTCGCTCAACCGGGATGTTATTGCGCGGAAGCTCTGTGAAGGGGCGGAAAAGATCTCGGTGTCGCAGATCTTTTTATTTGCGGGCAGCGGGAGCAGGTTCAGCCTGCTCCATCATAATACCGGCCGCCCGTTCCCGGTAAAGCTTTTTTCCTTTGAGAAGACTATCGTTAATTTTGCGGTTGATAACCAGCACCGGCATTATGTCCGCGACCTCAGGGAATATCCGATACCGGTCATGCCGTTTGAGACCGAGGGCATCAGGTCGGTCCTGGCAATACCGCTCATGTATGAACGGACCGTCCTGGGCATCATGGTCATGCTGTCGGAGCAGGTCGATTTCCTGGACAGTCTGCAGATCAGTCTCCTTGAGGTCCTCTGCAACCAGGCCTCCACCTCCCTCGCGAACGCACGGCTTCATTCCAGGATCGAAAAGCTGGCCACAACAGACGGGCTGACCGGCCTCTTCAACCACCGGGTATTCCAGGAGAAGTTCTCCGAGGAACTGAAACGGCAGGCCAGGACGGCTGAACCGGTCTCGCTGCTGCTGACCGATATCGACTTCTTCAAGAAGGTGAACGACACGTACGGTCATCCCGTCGGTGACCTGGTGCTGAAAGGCGTCTCAAAGCTCATCAGCGCGACCCTGAGGGACATAGACATCCCGGCGCGCTACGGCGGTGAGGAATTCGCCGTGATATTGCCGGGCACTGACGGCCCCGGTGCGAAGATCATTGCCGAGAGGCTCAGAAATGCGGTCATGGAGAAGACCTTCAGCTCAGAGGAAAAGACCTTCAGCGTTACGCTCAGCATCGGCATTGCCGTCTCCCCGTTCGATGCCAAGAGGAAAGAGGAGCTCATTGAAAAGGCTGATCAGGCGCTCTACCACGCAAAGCATAACGGCAGGAACCAGAGCGTCCTCTGGAGCATGACAAAATAAGGGGGAGGGAGGACTGAGTGGACTTTTTCCTGTCGGACATCACCGAAGCAGAGATAAAGCGGGAGCGGGCAAAGGCACGGGAGCTGCGGCAGTCGTCGTGGTGGAAACGCAAATGCGCCGAAGGTGTCTGCTATTACTGCCAGGGGATAGTGCCTCCGCGTGAGCTGACCATGGACCATCTGGTCCCGCTGGTCAGGGGCGGAAAGACGACGAAGGGTAATTGTGTGACTGCCTGCAAGGACTGCAACAACAAGAAAAAGCATATGCTCCCGATGGAATGGACGGAGTACCTGGGGAGACTGCAACAATCAGAGGAAGAGTGAACAGGGGTGTCCTGCCGGGCCGGAGGCTATGGCAGTTTCTTCTGCGTATGGATGCTGACGACCATCTCAGGCATGGCGGTCTCCTGTCCCTTGTCATCATAGAGTATCGTTACCCTGACGGCTGAAGGCAGGTAGGTCTTGTCTTCAGGGTCCCATTCAGTGACCCATTCACCCGTCTTTTTGTCCTCCGGGAGATCGTAATACGCAAAGGAGACCTTCCTGACCGACTGGTCGAGCGTATAGGTCTTTCCGCCTTTCTCCTCGAAGGTGTCCTCCGAAAAGAAGATATTTTCATTTGCCTTCAGCCCCTCCCTGTCATGGTAGAGCCTGACCCATTTGAGGCCTGCCTTCTCAATGGGGCCCGCAGCATCTTTGTCCAGACTGGTTGTTACAAAGCCGAGGCTGTCGGACTTGCCCTGAAAGTAAAGCCTCTCCTTACCGGATAGTATCCGCGAATAGGGATATACCCCCCGTATCAGCCAGGTTATCCTGTCGGAGATTATGCGGACCTTCTGCTGGGCGTCCGTCTTGCTGATGCCTTTTTCCTGGGATTTATAGGCGAGCCTGAGGGCGCCAAAGAGGATGACCACCACCACGATCGAAAACGACATGGCCAGTATCAGCTCAACGATCGTGAGCCCCCGGTCATTGTTCAGCTTCATAGACCGTTTTGAGCCCGCGTATCCTGAGATTCCCCGAAGGGGGCCACGTGACCACAGCGGTTATCTCGTAGACCTTCAGCCCTTTCTTGTCGGTTGCCGGCTGCAGCGTGACCTCGCGGCTGCCGCGATACCCCTTTTCAAAGGTGATACGGACCGGCTCTGCGGAAGGGTCCCGGACACTGTAGGCCTCGTCAAGCAGGGAGCGGGCATACAGCAGGGCCGTGGTGTAATCCCCGGCTTTTTTTGTCGAGCGCAGGGTCATGGAGAAGAGCTGAAATATCGCGACAACGGCAATGCCGAGGAGGGCCAGCGCTATCATAACCTCCAGGAGGCTAAAGCCCTTTGACTGCCGGCGTCCCGAGTATGGGGTCGATCTCGATATGAAATTCCTTGCCCTTTGCATTGCGGAGTGTCAGGGACCCGCCGGTGCTGTTGCCTTTCGGGTAAAAGACAACGTCCTTTCCGAAGAGCGCGGCCCCTTTATAGATCGTATGTTTCCCGGTAATATTTTTATTCCTGTCTTCGAGCCAGTAGCTGTTCGCTTCTTCATCGATCCTTAAAATGACCTCCTTTTTCTGGAGCAGTGCAACCTCCCGGCCGTGACGGGCTGCCTGATAGACCTTCCGGGCGTCCTGATTGAAGAGGGTCTGCTCATGGAGCCTGCCTATCGAGAAGATGACGACGGCAGCTGCCAGGCCGGAGATAAAGAGGACGACAACAAGCTCAAGGAGCGTAAACCCTTTATTCCCAGCTGTTGATGTCCTTGTTTTCACCGTCACCGCCGGGTGAGCCGTCCAGGCCATATGAGGAGAGGTCGTAATCTCCGTGCGTGCCGGGCGACTGGTACTGATAGGGCTTTCCCCATGGGTCATTCGGGAGACCTTTTTTCAGGTAGGGTCCGTCCCATCCCTGTGCCCCGCTGTTCGTGTTCAGGGCATTGAGCCCTTCCGACGTTGTCGGATATTTGCCGGTGTCGAGCCGGTAGCTGTCAAGGGCCTGGCCCATCATCTCGATCTGGGCCTTTGCCGTTGACTGCCTGCCTCTTCCGACATTCTTAAAGATGTTCGGCCCGACCAGAGCTGCCAGCAGGCCGATTATGACCATGACGACCAGCAGTTCGATCAGGGTAAAGCCGTGTTCAGTGCTCCGGTGCCTTTGCGTAGTAGTATATTTCATATGTCCTCCTGTAAGCGCGTGCATGTTCTTCGTTATAGAGGGATCTCGTTGATGCTGAAGATCCCTACCAGCATTGATATTACTATAAAACCGACCACAAGTCCCAGCAAGAGTATCAGCGCCGGCTCAAAGAGGCTGATGAACCTCTTGATCAGGCTCTTTGTCTCTGACTCGAACCGTTCGGCGATGAGAAGAAAGGTCTCTTCGAGCCTGCCGGTCTCTTCCCCCACCGTCACCATCTGGGCAACAATGCCCGGGAAGACACCGCTCTCCTTCAGCGGGGCCGAGAGGCCCTTGCCTTTGCTGACGCCTTCTTCAAGGAGCATAAGGCGGCCTGAGACGATCTCATTGTCGACGACATCCCGCGAGATCCTGATGGCCTCTATGATCGGCACCCCGCTTTGAAGCAGCGTGCCGAAGGTCCTTGAGAACCGGGATATGATCAGCTTCATGCTGATGGTCCTTATCAGCGGGACCTTCAGTTTGATATTGTCGAGATATATCCTTCCCTCCGCGGTCGAAATATACCAGCGGACGAATAGGACCGTCAGGGCGAACAGGCCTGCAAGCAGCCACCAGTATTTCGAAAATACGCTGCTGACGTTGATGAGTATGAGCGTCGGCAGCGGCAGGGCCTGTCCCATGTCCGTGAATATCTTGGCAAAGCTCGGGATCACGTACAGCATGAGGATTGCCACGGCGAGTCCGCCGACAGAGGTCAGCAGGATAGGATATATCAGGGCCGAGACGATCTCCTCCCGGAAGGTGATGCTCGTCTCCAGAAAGATGACCAGCCGCTTGATGACCGTCTCGAGTATGCCGCCGGCCTCGCCGGCCTTGATCATGTTGACATAAACCCTCGGGAAGACCTTATGTCTGCCGAGGGCCTGGGAAAGCGTCGTGCCTTTCTGGATATCGATGTAGATCTCCCTGATGACGGCCCGGAAGGCCTTTTTTTCGGCATGCTCCGAGAGCACAAAAAGTGCCCGGTCGATCGGCAGACCTGCATCCAGGAGGTTGCCGAGCTCCTGGGTGAAGACGAGAACGTCCTTGGCAGTGATCCGGTCGAAGAACGAGGTCTCTTTTGCTTCGGATACACTGATGCTTAAGGGCATGAGCCCTTTTTCCTTCAGGTAGGCCTTGAGGCTCGTCTCATCAGAGTAAGCGGCGCTCTCTCTGATCTTCCTGCCTGAGGGATCGACGGCTTCGTAGACATAATGAGGCATACTGTATCTTATCACAGCAGCAAAACCCCGTTCAATGACAGCGGCAATGCCTTCCCTGTTCTGGTTGACAACAAAGCGGTCCTGGGCTATAGTTACTGAGATTGTCTGCGCAGTAAGAACAATAAAGAGGGGTTGAGCATGGGCAATATTTTTTCTGACAGGATATCGGATGTGCCCCGTTCCTTTATCAGGGAGATCCTGAAGGTTGCGGTGGATGAATCCATCATCTCCTTTGCCGGAGGGCTGCCCAACAGGGACCTCTTTCCGCTTCAGGAGATAAAGGCCGCAACGGCAAAACTTCTCGAAGAATCCGGCAAGGACGTACTGCAGTACAGTTCCTCAGAAGGCTATCCGGCCCTGCGGGAGTGGATCTCCGGCCGGTATGCGGCAAAGGGCATGGAGGTCTCCCCCGACAACATCCTGATCACCTCAGGTTCCCAGCAGGGGCTTGACCTCCTCGGCAAAACGATCCTGAACGAGGGCGACAGTGTGGTGATAGAAGAGCCCGGCTATCTCGGGGCCATCCAGGCGTTTTCGATCTACCGTTCGACGTTCCATCCGATACCGCTCCACCCGGACGGGATAGACCTGCAGCTGCTTGAGCAGGCAGTTTCGCGAAACACGATAAAGCTGATGTACTGTGTCCCGAACTTCCAGAACCCCTCGGGAATCAGCTATTCAGAGGAGAACAGGAGGGGTGTAGCCGATATCCTGCAGGGCCGCAAGACCCTTCTTGTGGAGGACGACCCGTACGGCGAATTGCGGTTCCTGGGGCAGGACAAACCCTCCTTTCATACGCTCATGCCTGACAATACCGTCCTGCTGGGGTCGTTCTCGAAGATCGTCATCCCGTCCTTCCGCATTGGCTGGATCGCAGCGCGGCCGGAGATCATGGAGAAGCTGGTCATTGCCAAACAGGCCTCCGACCTCCATACGAACTACTTCGGCCAGCGCATCATCCTGCAGTATCTCAGGGACAACGACATCGACGGTCATATCAGGACGATCCGCGAGGCATACGGCAGGCAGCGCGCTGCCATGGTCTCCGCGATCCGGGAGCATTTCCCGCCGGATACCTATTACACCGAGCCTGAGGGCGGCATGTTCCTCTGGATCACACTGCCCGAGGGCATGTCGGCGATGGAGCTCTTCAGGCGGGCGATAGAGCAGAAGGTCGCCTTTGTGCCGGGGGACCCGTTCTATGTGAACAAAAAGGACGTCAACACCCTGCGGCTCAATTATTCGAGCGTGGACGAAGAGACGATACGCATTGGCATCAAACGGCTCGGCGATGTCTTAAAGGGGATGCCCCGCTGACCTACCTGAGCATCAAGGATTGGCCCGAGGACGAGCGGCCGCGGGAGCGGCTCCTGAAGCACGGCCATGAGCAGATGTCCGACGCGCACCTCCTGGCCATCATCCTCCGGACCGGCGGCAGCGGCAGAAGCGCCGTTGACATTGCCCTGGAACTCCTCAGTACGTTCGGCAGCCTCAGGAAACTGGAGCATGCCCCGGTGAAAGACATCTGCAGCATCAAGGGGCTCGGCAGGGCAAAGGCCGCCCAGCTGAAGGCCGCACTTGAGCTCGGGAGGCGCGGTTGTAAAGAGCAGGCCCCGAAAGGGCCCTGTTTTTCGAACGGCAAAGACGTTTTCGATTACTTCCATCCGCGGCTCAGCGGCCTCAGGAAAGAGGTATTCTGCTGCGCGCTGCTTGATGTGAAGAACCGCCTGATGCAGGAGGTGCGGGTCTCGGAAGGCTCGCTGACCTCATCACTGATACATCCGAGAGAGGCGTTCCTCTGCGCGGTCAAGGAATCAGCAGCCTCGGTCATCTTCGTCCATAACCACCCCAGCGGGGACCCAAGCCCCAGCCGGGACGACATTGCCATTACCGGAAGGCTCCAGCAGGCAGGGGAGATGATCGGCATCAAGGTGCTTGACCATATCATCATCGGGGACGGGCAGTATGCCAGTATGCTCGAACAGGGCCATCTGCAGGCCGGACGGCAGTGATATCGGTTATAATAAATCCCAAAAAAATTCTGTGAGGTGAACACGATATGAAGGTGCTGGTCATTGGCAGCGGGGGCAGGGAGCATGCGATCGTCTGGAAGCTTTCCCAGAGCAGGTCCGTGGACAAGATTTACTGCTGCCCCGGCAATGCAGGCATTGCCGAGCTTGCGGAATGCATCAATGTCAGGCAGGACGACTTCAATGCCCTGCTCGATTTCGTCAGGTATGAATGGATAGACCTGACGATCGTCGGGCCTGAAGACCCGCTTTCAAAAGGGATCGTCGATGTCTTCGAAAAAGAAGGCAGGAAGATCCTGGGGCCGACCAGGGCTGCGGCACAGCTTGAATCGAGCAAGGTCTTCTCCAAGGACCTGATGAGGGCAAACGGCATCCCGACCGCCGACTACAAGGTCTTTACCTCGTATATCCACGCGGAGGAATACATCAAGATGAAGGGGACCCCGATCGTCATCAAGGCAGACGGGCTTGCTGCCGGCAAGGGCGTCTTTATCGCCTCCACGGCCGACGAGGCGATGGAGGCGCTTAAGATCATCATGAAGGACAGGGCCTTCGGTGATGCAGGCAACCGGGTGCTGATCGAGGACTGCCTGCAGGGGGAGGAGGCCTCGTTCATGGCCTTTACCGACGGGACGACCATAGTCCCGATGGTCAGTTCCCAGGACCATAAGAGGATCTTCGATAATGACAGGGGACTGAACACCGGCGGTATGGGCGCATACAGCCCTGCGCCGGTCGTCACTGAAGAGATGGAAAGGACCGTGATCGAAAAGGTGATGAAGCCGACGATCAGGGCGCTGAAGGCAGAGGGCATAACCTACAAGGGCATACTCTATGCCGGTCTGATGATCGACAGCAGCGGCACCCCCTATGTGCTTGAATACAACTGCCGCCTCGGCGACCCTGAGACCCAGCCGGTATTATCCCGGCTTGAGACCGATTTCATGGAGGTCGCGATGGCCATTGCCGAGGGCAGGCTCGGGGAGCTGAAGGTCGAATGGAAGAAGGACCCGGCGGTCTGTGTGGTCATCTCCTCTGAAGGGTATCCCGGGGCTTACCGCAAGGGTGATCTGATAACCGGGCTGGCAGAGGCAAACAGCCTCGAAGGGGTCCAGGTCTTTCATGCCGGGACAGCCTTCAGGGATAACCAGGTCGTGACGTCAGGGGGCCGGGTCCTCGGCGTGACCGCAACAGGCCAGGACATAGCCGCGGCCAGGGCCAGGGCATACGAAGCGATCGAAAAGATACATTTTAAGGGCATGCATTTCCGTAAGGACATCGCCGCCAGGGCGCTGAACCGCTCTTGAGGCATTAACCAGAGAGGATGACTATGAAGAAGCCAAAGATACTGATAATCATGGGGAGTGACTCTGATCTGCCGGTCATGGAGGAGGCAGCAAAGGTCCTTGACGGGTTTGCGGTCCCGTATGTCATGACCATAGCGTCCGCCCACAGGACCCCCGCAAGGACAGAGGCCCTGGTGAAGGATGCCGAGAGGTCAGGCGTGAATGTCATCATAGCAGGGGCCGGGATGGCAGCCCATCTCCCCGGGGTTGTGGCATCCCATACCACGCTGCCGGTGATCGGGGTGCCGATCGATGCCTCTTCGCTCAATGGCCTGGATGCGCTGCTGAGCATCGTGCAGATGCCGCCCGGTATACCGGTCGCAACCGTTTCCCTCGGCAAGTCAGGGGCGAAGAATGCGGCGATCCTCGCAGTACAGATCATGGCGCTCAAGGACAAGGCCCTGGCCAAAAAGCTCCTTGGCCACAGGGCCAAGATGCAGGAAGAGGTCGAAGACAAGGCGCGGAGGCTCAAGAGAAAAAGCTGATGCAGACGCACCTGGAATGCTTCCCCTGCTTCCTCAGGCAGACCGTTATCGCCCTCAGGCAGCGCACTGACGACCAGGCGCTCCAGGAGGAGGTCATCCGGGCGGTGCTCCCGCTCATCCATGAGGCTGACACGACAAAGCCGCCTGCGTATACGACCACCTTCATCCACCGGATGATCAGGGAGAAGCTCAGGGATGACCCGTTCAGGGAGATAAAGCATGAATACAATGATATTGCCCTGGGGCTCTATCCTTCCCTGAAAGAGAGGGTAAAAAAGAGCAGCGACCCCCTCTGGACAGCCTCACGCCTGGCAATTGCCGGCAATGTCATCGACTTCGGGATCTTTACCTCAGTGGACATAGAAGGCTCGGTCGGCAGGTCTTTGGCCGCCTCGATAGCCGTTGATGCTTATCCTGCCTTCAGGGAGGCCCTGGAGACAGTTGATGAGGTCCTCTATCTGCTGGACAATGCGGGCGAGATCGTATTTGACCGTCTGTTCATCGAGGAATTGGTGAGCAGGGGTAAGAAGGTGAAGGCTGTGGTGAAGGGTTCCCCGGTCCTCAATGATGTCACCCGTGAGGATGCGGCCCAGACCGGACTGGCCGATCAGTGCGACGTCATCGATAACGGTTCGGACGGGATCGGGACCATTATCGAATGGACGTCACCCGCATTCCGGCGTGAACTGGACAGGGCGCAACTGGTCATCAGCAAGGGACAGGGCAACTTTGAGACCCTTTTCGGGACAGACAAGAGGACATTTTTTCTCTTTCAGTCCAAGTGCGAAGTGGTCTCTAAAGAATTAGGTCAATCACTGGGCTCGATGCTTTTTTTGAGTTCCTGAACGTCAGCGGCTGGTTTGGCATGGCCGGCTGTGATGATGACTTCGAGTTTCCCGATTATCAGGCCCCTGACTATCTGGGCCTTCTGTCCCTGTCCCTGAAGCCCCCACCTCTGTGTTCTTTCTTCTCCTGTGGTTTTGCCTCGTTGACGACGATAGCCCTTTCCATGAACTGCTTGCCGTTGAAGAGCGTTATGGCCTGCTGAGCGCCTTCTTCATTGGCCATCTCAACGAACCCGAACCCCCGGAGACGACCGGTTGCCGTGTCCGTGATAAGATTTGCCGACAGAACTTCCCCTGCCTGAGTGAAGAGGTTGCGAATGTCGTCCTCTGTGGCCTTAAACGAAATATTACCGATATAAAGTCTGGTACCCATTATACCTCCTCTGAACGCATGTACCCCCTGATATTCCCGAAGGGCTTTACAGGATAGCCTAAATATACTAATATCTTGCTACTCTGTCAAGGAAATAAATCAGCGGCACACCCGCGTGGCCGGCTGAGGAACAGGAGAATATCCGATGGAAAAAGTGAGTCTGCAGACAGCAGGATATCAGGAGGCCATACAAAGTGCCTCTGCCGTCATCGAGCAGGGTGGTATTGTCTGCCTGCCGACAGAGACCTTCTATGGCCTCTGCGCCCGCTATGACAGCCCGCTGGCGCTCTCCAGGCTTTATGAGATGAAACAGCGGCCCCGCGGGAAGGCCATGCCTCTGATCATAGCGGCCCTTGCCGATCTTGACCTGGTCGCCGGCCATACTGATGAAGCCCTCAGGAAACTCGCCGGACATTTCTGGCCCGGCCCCCTGACCCTGCTCCTTCCCGCTAAGGGGGGTATCTCCGATCTTCTCACCGCAGGCACCGGCAGGATCGCGGTCCGGGTCCCCGGAGCCTCTTTTGCCTATGATCTTGTACAGAAGATACGGACCCCCATGACGGCAACCAGCGCGAACCTCTCGGGGATGTCTCCGGCAGAGACGGCTGAAGAGGTCACGCGATATTTTGGTGACGGGCCTGACCTGCTCGTTGATGGCGGAAAGACCATGGGAACCAGTCCCTCGACAATAATCGAGTTCGAAGGAGGGACCCTCCGGGTCGTCAGGCAGGGGGCGATCAGCGAGGACGATATACGCAGCGTGCTGTTGTCACTGAAGCCTTAACTGAAAAAGGCGTCTGCCCGGGCAGTGACTTCCCTGAGCGCCGTCTCGATCCTCAGCCGGAAGGCCTCTACGTCTTCTCCTTCCTGACAGAACAGGGGTTCGCTGACCACAAAGTGTATTTTCGAGAAAGGGCAGGGGATCCTGAAGCGGTCCCAGGTCTTGAGGATGGTGAGACGTGACCCGGAGTAAGCCACGGGTATGACCGGTGCCCCGGTAAGCCGGGCTAGCTGGGCGATCCCCGGCTTTGCTTCTTCTGCAGGGCCGCGCGGGCCGTCAGGGGTGATGGAGATATCCCTGCTTTTCTGGATCAGGGTCACAAGTTCCTTCAGGGCCTCCCCCCCTCCTTTTGAGGACGACCCCCTCACGAGGGAAAAGCCGAAAAGCCGCATGACCTCTCCGATCAGTTCCCCGTCTCCGTGACGGCTGACAAGGACATGCATTGATCTCCCCCCGTAAGGAGCGCCGGCCATGGCGAGCAGCATGCTGTGCCAGAAGGCAAAAACTACCCCCCGGTCGCTGTTGTGAAACGGGTCCGGTATTTCGCGGCCCACAATGCTGACACGCAGGCTGCTGTATAAGACCCTCATAAAACAATAGATGACAACCGGGAGTATGTTCTTCGCAAGCCTCTTTTTAAGCTTCTTCAGGATCTTCTTCGCGTTTTTTTTCATGGTGCCGGAGAAATTATTAGCGCATGGGCTGGAGGACGGCAGTCCTCAGTCGGCAGAAGCCGGCCTCTAGAGTCTTCCCGTCTTTTTGTATTCTTCGATATAGACCTTAAGGGCCCGTGCCATGATCCAGTCAGGGGTCAGGTTATTCTCTGCTGCGATCCTGAGCATCTCATCGATGACCTCTTTTTCTGCCGGGGACATCCTCTCCCCTGCCGACGGGGGTACAGGGCCTTCGGTTGCCGAAGTGTCCGGTGACCGGCGGGCATGCTCTCTTTTGAGGAGCTCTTTGAGTTCACTGACGTCTGCCGTATTGATTGCCTTTATGATATCTTCAGGCGGACCTGCCGGGGCCTGCACCGGATCGGTTTCCGGCAAAGACGCAGCAGCAGGTGCCGCAGGTTGGCCGGGCATACCCGTGGCACCTCCGGAAGGCATCATGCCGGTCATCCCCATCATCATCGAGGCGAGCTTCCGTGCATGCTCGTTGTCAGGCAGCTCATCTTTCATGAACTGTTCAAGCCTTCCCTCGGCAGCGGCCAGGGCCATCTGGTCTGCCATCAGGGGCAAAGGCTCACTTTCATGGGTTTTTTTGTTGCCGAAGGCCTTTGTATGCGGTTTTGGCAGGCTTCTGTTCTTTGCTGACATATCCTCAACCTCCGATCGTTTATAAATAATAACATATAACCGGTCGATATTATTGACTCTTTTGACCATATAAGATAATATTTAAGATACACCTATGACAGACAAAACAGCCA
>SCQH01000103.1 GCA_004321925.1 Nitrospirota bacterium
CAGGGTCCGTCCGGATGATCTTGTTCCTGATGATCCCATCCTCTGTAAACAGGATGACCGCAGCATGGTCTCCCTTGTATTTTATCAGTTCGATCTTGTTCAGCGTCGTCGTCCCGGGATGCGGTGACAGCGTAACGCCAAGATAATGGGACATGGAAGAGAGCATCTTGGCAGCATCATCAAGAAAGACGTTGATATCCTTCTTGATGGACTCGAGCCTCCGCTGCATTTCAGATTCAAAGTCCGAGTCAAGCGACTGCTTCTGCGCAGTTAAGGCGTCGACATAAAAACGGTACCCTATGTCGGTCGGCACCCTTCCCGCAGAGGTATGGGGCTGGCGGAGAAACCCGATCTCCTCCAGGTCCGACATGATATTACGGATCGTGGCCGGCGAAAGGCCAAAAGGGAACTTCTTCGTCACCGCACGCGACCCGACCGGACCCGGTGAGTTTATATAACACTGGATAACAGCGATCAGAACCTGTTTGCTTCGTTCATCTAACATATTAGCACTCTCCATCGTCGAGTGCTAATAATCTAACAGTTATTGGACCCACCTGTCAAGAAGACATGCTATTATCTATTATTTTCAAGCGGTTTACCAGCCCATCTTACCTGAAAGAAGCCTGTCGTACATATCACCTGGCAGGAAGCTGTTCTTATGAATATCCGGTGAGTAATACTTTGTTTTGATCCTTCCTGTGTTCCTGATCACCCGGGGATCAAGTCCCCGCGAACCTATTGAAAATGTCCACCAGTTGCCGGCGTATGTCGCTATCGGGGCAGTGTACAGATCAACGACAGGAAAGACGGACTGCAACGTCTTTTGAACCTCCACAACCAGTTCTTTATGAAAATGAAGCGATTCTGACAGGGTCACGACCATCCCGTTTTCCGTCAGGCATTCACGGATAGACCTGAAGAACTTTTTTGTAAAAAGGGTCTTGGCAAACCCGACGATATCGGTGGAATCGACGATCACCACGTCGATATCAGCTTTCCTGCTTTTAACGAATTCGGCTCCGTCCATGCATTTGATCTCGACCCTCTTGTCATTCATGCCAACGGCAACTGTCGGAAAATATTTCCTTGATACTTCGATGACCTCTTTGTCTATCTCGATGAAATAAACCTTCTCAACCGACCTATGCTTCAGCACCTCCCGGACAGTACCGCCGTCGCCTCCGCCGATAACAACAACGCTCTTCGGCGCGGGATGGGCGGCAAGGACAACGTGTGCCAGCATTTCATGATAGAAGAACTCATCCCGTTGGGTTATCTGCACGACACCGTCGAGCACCATGATCCTGCCGAAAAATGGGTTCTCAAAGACCATGATCTCCTGGAAAGGGCTTTTCTTCCTATAGAGTATCCGGGAGACCTCGTAGGCATATTGGATCGGCGCATAGGGGTCTTTCTCGATAAATTTAATCACGAACTCCCTCTTAGATCAGGATGGTCTTTGGTATGGCAAAGCCGTTGAACTCCGAGGCATAGGAGATGGTATAGGCCCCGCTCGAAAGGATAAGGACAAGACCGCCGATGTCAGGTTCAGGCAGGACAACCTCCCGGTCAATGACATCAAAGCTGTCACAACTCGGGCCTGCCAGTGTCCACTTTTTGGTATGTTTTGCGCCTTCAACGATGTACCGGTACTTGATGCCGCCAATGGTCTCCATCAGGCCATTGAAGACCCCAACCTCTATATAGAGCCAGTTTTCGTCCCCGCGTTTAGCCTTCCCGGCCACCCGGGACACAAATATGCCTGCATCACCGACAACAGCCCTGCCCGGTTCGATGAATATCCTGGTCTTCCGGGGAAACTTCTCAGCGATGAGGCTGCTGATATTGCGGTCGATAGCCTGGATGTCGACGACATGCTTGGTATACCGTATCGGATATCCGCCGCCGATGTCGAGGACCGAGAGGCTGATGCCTGCCTGTTCCATCCGGTCCCAGAGTATCTTGGCCTTGTCCAGCGCAGAGTTCCAGTTGTAGACATTATTGCACTGAGAACCGACATGGAAGGTTATCCCGATCGGATTCAGGCCTTTCTTCTTTGCGTAGAGAAGAAGCTCCTCTGCCTCCTCAAGCTCAACACCGAACTTCTTGCTCAGCGGCCACTCACTGCCTTCATTGGGAACAGTGAGCCTGACATAAACATTCGAGCCGGGTACGTGATCGCGCATCTTGCGGACCTCATCTTTTGAATCAAAGGCAAAATAGGAAAGCCCGCATTCGGCGGCCATCCGAAGGAACCTGAAGGATTTTATCGGATTGCTCGTGATGATCCGGGAGGGTTCTACCCCTATCGACAGCAGAAGCGCAAGCTCTCCCTCCGAGGCGATCTCAAAGCCTGCCCCGAGCTTGTTGATCAGCTTCAGGACCTCGATCTCCGGATTCGCCTTGACAGCGTAGTAGACCTTCGAATTCCTGATCTTTCTGCCGATCGACCGCGCCCGGCTCAGGATCCGCGCCTTATCCATTACAAGATAGGGCGGTTCAAGGTCAGTATCCTTCAGAAATTTCAGGACCCTCCTGATCGTTGATTTCGGAACGATCTCGGTATGTGATCTGTCAATGCGCAGTCTGTTCTTCATCCTCGTATCCTGTCTATGGTTCCGCCACCCATCTCTTTGACCCTATCGTGGTCATACAACCCAACGGCGCAGAAAGCAGCAGGGCCGTGCTCTAAAGCCGTCTATAATTTAATTGCAATCAGGATAAAAATGCAACACACCGGACAGCGGCAAAAATCCCCAGGAATAAATCTGGAGATCAGGGGAACGTCATGAACAGGGCTGAGGGCCCGTCCTGATACGTCAGTATTTTCCTATTGTAAATAGTATCTGTTACACTTTCTGTATGGCGATCATCAAAGTTGAGGGTCTTGTCAAAAAATTCGGGCCATTGACCGCTGTCGACGGAATTTCGTTTGAGGTCGAGGAGAACAGCATATTCGGGTTCCTCGGCCCGAACGGGGCAGGGAAAACAACCACGATCAGCATACTCTGCACCCTGCTGGCCCCGACAGCGGGAAGAGCGTTCCTCAACGGCTACGACTGTAATGCGGATTCGGCTGAGGTCAGAAAATCGATCGGCATTGTCTTTCAGGACAGCTCTCTTGACAAGGACCTGACCGCCCGGGAAAATCTCCTGTTCCATGCATATCTCTACGATGTTAAAAAGCCTGACCGCAAAAGGCGTGTTGAAGAGGCCCTGTCCTTTGCCGGCCTGACCGACAGGGCCGATGACCTGGTCAAGAAATTCTCAGGGGGCATGAAACGCAGACTTGAGGTTGCACGCGGCCTTATCCATCAGCCCAAGGTCCTTTTTCTTGATGAACCGACTCTCGGCCTCGACCCGCAGAGCAGGTCAAATCTCTGGGAATTCATTACGGAGCTTCCCGGAAAGCATGGGGTCACTATTTTCATGACAACGCATTATATGGAAGAGGCAGAGGTCTGCAATAAGATCGCCATCATTGACAAGGGGAAGATCATAGCCTCGGGCAGTCCCGCTGAGCTGAAGAAGACCGTGGGCGGCGATGTCATCTACCTGAAGACCAGCAATAACCCTGAGGCCATTAAGGAACTTGCACGGCTCCTGAATATTGAGGCCACAGAGAAAGACGGCGAGATATTCATCCCGACCCTCAAGGCAGACGCCTGCATCCCGGCCATAATCCGTGAACTCGGCGACACGGTCCTTTCCGTCAGGATGCAGCGCCCCACCCTCAATGACGTTTTTTTATATCTTACGGGTACGGCGATCAGGGAGACGCAATCCTCTTCCGGCGACGACGTAAAAGAGTCTGTGCGGTCATACAGGAGACGTCATGATAGAGGTTAATGCGGTCTATGTTATCGTCGCCCGCGAGTTCAAAAAATTTCTCAGGGAGAAAAGCCGGCTGATCTCCACGATCGCACGGCCGCTGGTCTGGCTATTTCTGGTCGGGGGTGGTATGTCGAGGCTTGTCCCTGCCTCGGGAAACGTATCTTATATGCAGTTCATCTTTCCTGGTATCCTCGGGATGACAATACTCTTTACGTCGATTTTTTCATCCATATCGATCATCTGGGACAAGGAGTTCGGTTTCATGAAAGAGATACTGGTCGCTCCGATATCCCGGTTATCGGTCGTGGTCGGCAAGGCCATGAGCGGTATGGTGCTCTCAACCATCCAGGCGATCATTATCCTGGCCTTCTTTCCATTTCTGGGTCTCAGGATCGGCATCCTTGAGATAATGGGGATCATCCTTGTCTCTGCGATACTGGCCTTCGCCATATCCGCGCTCGGGATCGTTCTTGCCTCCTTTTATGACAGCTATGAGAGCTTCAGCGTCATCATGAACTTCATCGTCATGCCGATGTTCTTTCTCTCAGGGGCGATGTACCCGGTCAAGCTGATGCCGGAGATCTTAAAGTATTTCACAAAGATTAACCCCCTAACCTATGGAATTGACGCGATAAAGCACCTCATGTTTCCCTCGGGTGCCGGGACCATGGGGGCTGATTTCCCATTCTATCTCGACATTGGCGTGATAGTAGCTTCCTCCATCATCCTGGTCCTGATAGGCGGCAAGACCTTTGAGAGGAAAGGTTGACAGTCCGGCATGGTCGTGATTAGACTAGGTGCACTCAACCTGGCTTCGGCATTCTTCACATGAAAAAAGATACTATTGAAATCATACGGTCTTCCCTTGAGGCGCTCGGCGTCTCCCCTCTTCCTGTTATCGACCTTGAGGTCCCGAGGACCGGGTCTTTCGGGGACATTTCGACCCCGGTAGCGATGGGGCTTTCAAAGGTCCTCAGGAAAGCCCCGAAAATGATCGCTGAAGACATTATCCGTGCAATGACCGACAAAGGCATATTCGAGAAGGTCGAGATAGCCGGCCCCGGCTTTATCAATTTCACCTTCACCCGTGACTATCTGCATACTTCCCTCAGAAAACTGCTCTCCGGCGACAGGAGCCTTCTGCGCGAAGATGTAGGCCATCGCAAAAAAGTTCTTGTCGAGTTTGTAAGCGCAAACCCGACCGGTCCGCTGCATATCGGGCATGCCAAAGGCGCTGCAACCGGCAATGCCCTCTGCAACCTCCTTGAGGAGACCGGCTTTTCGGTAGAGCGTGAATATTACATAAACGACGCAGGGCGTCAGTTGCTTCTTTTGGGTGAGTCGATATTTGCCGCTTACATGAAATTGTGCGGCATTGACGGATATCACGTCCCGGATGACGGCTATCAGGGCGATTATATCGATGCCGTAGCCGCTGAGTTCAGGGCGCTTCACGGCGATACATACGCATCTCGTGCCGGAGATGAAGGGCCTCTTAAAGGGATATCCGCAGTACAGGATTTCGCCTATTTAAAAATGATCGCACTTATCAGGGAAGACCTCGGGGCCTTCGGAGTCGGTTTTGACACGTGGGTAAGCGAACGGCAGCTTTATGAAAAAGGCGAAGTGGATTCCGCGATCGAGTACC
>SCQH01000104.1 GCA_004321925.1 Nitrospirota bacterium
CTCTTCCGATCTGGTCGTTGTGCCGGGCAGCATGGCCCTCAAGGCAGGGAGCATGGTCGATCGTGATGCGGACATTACCCTGAAAAACGGGGACATTCCGTTTGTCGGCCGCGGCGGCCTGAAGCTCGATGCGGCCCTTGAGCATTTCAATATTGACGTTGCCGGCAAGGTCGTGCTGGATGTCGGCTGCTCGACCGGCGGGTTCACGGATTGTGTGCTGCAAAGAATGGCCCTGAGGGTATATGCGGTCGATGTCGGCTATGGGCAGTTTGACTGGTCGCTGCGAAATGACCCGCGGGTCGTACTTCTGGAAAAGACGAATTTTCGGTATCTTGACCGGCAGGCAATACCGGAGAGGATCGACCTTGCGGTCGCCGATGTATCGTTCATCTCCCTCTTGAAGGTCCTGCCCAAGATCGCGGAGTTCCTTCAGGACGCGGGCGAGGTCCTTGCACTCGTCAAGCCTCAGTTCGAGGTAGGGAAGGGCATGGTGGACAAAGGAGGCATCGTCAGACTGGAATCAGCGAGACTTGCTGCCGTGGAGTCGGTCAGAGCCGGCGCCGAGCAGTTGGGGTTTATTGCAAAAGGTGTCTTTACGTCCCCGGTCAGGGGACAGAAAGGCAATGTGGAATACTTCATCTATTTAGGGAGGAACTAAATGGCAGACGATCAGAAAATACTCATCGGACTGGATTTTAGTCTCGCATCAAAGGATGTGCTCGAGGTCCTTATCGACGATATCGATGACCCTGCGGTCTTTGATGAGATCGCGAAGGCCAATGTCCATCGGCCCGAGATCCTGACCATGCTCCTGGAGCATGCGGATACCCCTGCCGGGGTCCGCAGCTTCATCTCAGGGCATATTAATCTTCCTGTCCCTCAGAAGGCTGCTGAGCCGAGGGAAAGACCGGAGGAGATGCGGCGCGAAAGCCTGACCTCGAAGATACAGAGACTCTCGATATCCGCACGGATACAGCTTGCCCTGAAGGGGGGAAGGGAGATACGGGGCATTCTGGCGCGGGACTCCAACAAAGAGGTGATGCTGAGCGTTCTGGAGAACGGGAAGGTCACGGATTCCGAGATAGAGATGATAGCCAAATCCCGGTCTGTCCTTGAAGAGGCCCTGAGGAGGATATCGAAGAACAGGGAATGGATGAAGAACTATGCGATCACCCTCGGTCTTGTCAACAACCCCAAGACCCCTCCCGGGATCGCGGTCACCTTTGTGAGCGACCTGCGGGTAAAGGACCTTGTTGCCCTCGAAAGGAATAAAGGGGTTGCCGAGGCGGTCAGGAGCGCCGCGAAGAGGCTTCTTACCGTCAGAAAGCCGAAATGAACAGGCCGATCAGACCTTGAATTTGTGCAGCTCTTTCACCATGTTCATCGCCTCTTCCCGTAAAGAGCTGATGACCAGGTTCATCTCATTTGATGAATGTATGAGGTTTCCGGTCGTGCTCATCATCTTATCCATGGCCTGAACGATCCGGATGCTCTTTTCCTTCTGGCTGTTCGTCGCATTGGCTATCTGGGATGCCTGGTCGGTCACGTTCTCAATGACATGGGCGATCAGCTTGCTGCCGTCCTTCTGATCGCTGGTGGCTGTTTTGACCTGGCTGGAAAGCTCCTTGACCCGCTCCGTTGCTTCGATGATGAACCTGCTGCCTTTTGACTGCTCCTGGATCGCCCGTGAGATGGTCTCGGTCTGCTCGGTCATCCCGCCAATGGCATCCGTGATCTGTTTGAGGACGATGACCTCTTCCGCGGTCGCCCTCTGAATGGCCCGCGCCATCTCGGTCGACTCTTTCGAGCTGTCGACGATCTCGGTGAGCGCATTGCTGACATCCTGAACAAGGAGCAGACCCTTTTCAACGGTCTGTATCCCGTCCGATGCCATACGGATACTTGACTTTGTCACGTCCTGGACAGATTTGATCAGAGAGGCGATCTCACTGGTAGAGACCGAGGCCCTTTCAGCAAGGCTTTTGATCTCATCGGCAACGATCGTGAACCCCTTGCCGTGTTCGCCGGCCTTTGATGCCAGGATAGCGGCATTCAGGGCGAGGAGATTGGTCTGGTCTGCCACGTCGTCTATGACATTCAATATCTTGCCGATATCATTGGTCCGTTTTCCGAGCATGTTGATGACGTCAGAGAGTGCGACCACGCTTTTCTTTATATCCTCAATGCCGTTCATGGCAGCAGCAGCAGCATGCATACCGTTGTCAGACGCCTTGGTCATGACGGTTTCGGCAAGCCCGACGGAATCGTTCGCCCTGCGCTCAATATCCCGTGTTGTTGCGTTGACCTCATCAATGGAGGAGGCAATGTCTTCGGAGGAAGAGGACAGATTGTCTATGCTCCCTGCGATCTGCTTGATCGTGGAGATCATTTCCTCAATAGATGAGGCAGTGTCATGCGCCGTCTCGCTGAAGATATTGGCATTTTCAGCGACCCGTTCTATGGAGGCGGACATCTCGAGGATCGACGACGAGGTGTCATTTGCGGATTCGGAAAGGTTTTCTGCACTGGTAGCGACCTTGGAGATAGAATTGTTGATCTCGTCTATGGTGGATGAGGTATCCTCGAGCGCCCTTTTCTGTATATCCACTGCAGAGACAACGTCCTGGGACAGGGAAGCGATATTCGAGGTAACGCCGGTAACGCTGTTCGTGACCCCCCCGATCTTTGAGAGCATATCCTTGAGATTCATCGCCATCCGGTTGATGGCCTTGCCGAGGGAGGCCAGTTCATCGTCGCCGTTTATCTTGATCACATAGGTGAGGTCACCCGAAGCCATCCTGTCAGCCGCCTTTTCCATCACCAGGATCGGTTTGGTGATGAACCGGGAAATGGATAAATAGACAAGGCCGAGAGAAAGCAGGAAGCAGAGGGATGAAATGCCGACGGCCCAAAGGAGCAGGGTATAGAGCTGGCTCTTTATCGCGGCAAGATGCACGCCGACGCGCAGTGCGCCGATGACCTTGTTCTCTGCGTTCAGGAGGGGAAAGGAAAGATCATAGAAGGAACCCACGGTCTGGACAAGCGGTTTGTCGGAGGCCACGATGTTCTTCGTCGCCGGATCCTTCAGTTCCTTCCCGGTGCTGTTGGGGTCCTGGTGATAGAGGACCCGGCCGGTGATGTCGACCACCATGGCATATCCGATGGCCTTATCCCGGGTGATGAGGTCTTTCATCTTTTCGTTGACCCCGTCCATGGACTCAATGGGGACCCCGAGGCTCAGCACCTTGGCCAGTTCCCTCTGCATACCGTCACCGATCGCGGTCGTTTTGGACAGTATGGCGCCTTCGTATTTGTGAGATGCAATATACGTCAGAACGGCCGTGTTGATCGCAAGGATGATAAAGAGGATCCCCGCGACGATTGCGATCGACTTCTGTTGAAGGGTCATGCTGGTCTTCATTTGATCACCCGTGTGGCAGCGGTCAGAAGGTCAAAGGGTATCTTGAGTCCCATTTCCGTAGCCTCCTTCAGGTTGATGATCATATCAACTTTTTTGGGCTGCTGCACCGGTATCGAGGCAGGTTTTGCACCCTTGATGACCCGTGCGACCATTTTTGCCGTCTCTCTTCCCTGTTCCTGCGGGTTAGCAGCGATGGTGAGGATGACCCCGCTGTTCTCTCCGCCCCCGATGGTTGTTGCAGTCGGTATCTTTGCCTTCTTGGCTATGCCGATGATGTTATTGACACAGTGCATAGCTGCACAGCCCGTAGTCATGAACAGGGCATCGACGTTGGTGATCTTTGCGGTATCCTCGGTCTTTTTAACATTAAATCTCACTGAATGGAAATTGAAGGTGCCTTCGAGCTGTTTTGCCTCGTTCGCCTGCAAGATGGTATCTTTCTCAGATTCGCTGTATATGATCCCGAGCTTCGTAAAGGCCGAGATGCCTTTAAAGTTCTTCAGGAGGCTGGCAACCGGGACCTTCGAGCTTATCCCTGTTGCATTCTTACCTGCAACTCCCAGCGCCTGGGGGTCATACACCCCGGCAAAGACAACCGGGATCTCGGTGGTTTCATGCAGGACCGACAGCGTCGCAGGGGCACCGTAGGATACGATGATATCAGCGCCGACGGCGACCAGTTTTCTCGCCGCGTTCGTCCATGACATAGGCTCAGGGTTCGGGCTCTGGAGGATAAGCTCCACCGTCCCCGGGGCAATACCTTCTGCCGCAAGTCCTTCGGTGAAGGCCTTGTGGATCTCCTTGTAATAGGGGATGCTGCCGGTCATGATAACGCCGACGGTCTTCTCTGCTGCCCATGCCGGGGCAGAACTGAGCAGGATCAGGGTCATGACACCTGCTGCAATAAACTTATGTGATAACAATTTTCTCATTCACCGATCCTTTACCATTTCTTCGATATTGTGAGCAGGGCGATATGTGCCTTGCCGTTTGTGACATCGTCAAAAATATTGGCGAGAACGTCTTGTACTTCACTGTATCTGTATTTCACACCCACGGAAAAACCTTTTTTAAGATGATACTCCCCTCCGGCAGTTACAACAGTTTCCCTGATTTTAAGCTCAGAAAAGGAAGCCACGGAAACAGGCTGAAGCAGCACGGAACTATTGGGATAAAAGCCTCCATTGCTGATCGTATGGCTGATGCCTCCGGTTACTATGATGGCAGTTGAGGGGCTATATGCAGCATCCAGGGAATAGCTGTGGACCCTGTCCTTGTAGGGAACGAGCGGGTCGATGAAGGGCGCCCCTGTTGCATTGTGGTATTCAATATCCTGCTGTATCTTGCTATGCATGTAGGAATAACTGCCGGTGACCGTGAGGTTCCTGAGGAGCCCGACAGTCAGGACACCCAGCAGCCTGTCCCGCGACACATCCCGGTGATCCCCCCCGGTAATGGTGCCGTTCGTTTCAAGAAAGTGCAGGTTGCTGCGTTTTTCTTTGATCTGGCTGTAGTTGACGTGTGCGCTGACGAACGGCAGGGGACTCCATGACAGGGAGATCCTGCCCTCATCGGAGCGGTCCGGATAAACATTATAGGCCGGGTCATCATTTTGCTGATGTATATATTTCGCCGTAAGCTGGACACCCCGTATAAGACGGATATCAGAGCTCAGGGATGCCGTATTTTTTTGCGTTGATTCGGCAACCTTGATCGTGTCGGCATGATTCCTTTTTATGTCGTCATGACTGTATTCTGCCTTGAACGCAACGCCGGTAACGGGTCTGTATCTCACAATTCCCGTAATCGTGTCAGACACCGACGTAACCGACGGCTCAACAGGATAGGTATACGTGTTCGAAGGGTTAAGCCTGTCTGTGATGGTGACGGTCTCCGGATTTTCGATATCGATATCCTTATGCCGGTATTTTAATACCATTACCAGCCGGGGCGTTGCAGTCCAGATCAGCTCGCCGGCCCCGATAAAATACTTGGATTTTGTCCCGCTGCTTTGGTTTTCCCTGTCCTGTTGCGAAAAGGTCGCGGAGGCCACAAGACTGCCGGTATAGGACGTATGCAGTTTGAGCGTGTTTGTCGAGCCCTTGAGTTCGGGGATCAGATTATGCGGGTATTCGCCGGCAGCGCGGGCAGGGGCCGCTGTAACAGCCGAGTATGTATCAAAGAAAACATTTGTGCCCCCCACGTCCAATCTCTTTTCAGCGTGAGACAAGTCGACCTCAACAGGTCCGAGATGGCTGTTGAGTCCGAGCACTATGTTCTGTGTCTTCCAGTCCACATCCCGTGCCTGGGATGTCCTTATGATGCTGTTGTTGCTCCCGGAACCCAGGAGAAAGCGCTGCTGCTGGCTTCCCTCCCGTGTAGTATGGGAGCCGTCTATATACACATGAAGAGGAAAGTCACGGGTCTTAAACCTGAGGAAGACGTTGCTCATAGTACGCTTAATGCCATAATTTACGCCGGCATCCCTGCTGTTATCAACTCCCGGGCTGGCAGTTGCAGGATTCAGGTCGACCAGGGTTCTCTGGTCCAGATTATGAAATAATCCCCGAAAAACGCCTCTGAAGACAACCGTATCTTCGTAGGCATAATTAATGTCCCCGAAGTAATCCTTTATGTTATTAAGTTCAAAATCAAGATGGACGCGGTGCGGAAAACTGAAAAAGCGGTGCTCAGCTCCGAACGTTACCGAATTCTTCAGGTATTCGTATTCAGCAGCGCCGGCAGACCCTCTGAGGCTGGTATATCTGTATCCGGCTGAAAGGGAGGTCTCAGGAGCGATCGAGGGGAAAACATAGGCCTCGTCAGAGGCAGGCTCCTCAGCATAGGTATAGGCCTTCAACGCGGTGAGCGATACCATCGTTATAATCAAAATGAATATTATCTTTTTCATGTCCATGCCTCCTACTGTATGAACCTGCCCTTGCCGCTTGCGGAAGGGATGTCAGTACCATGTATCGTAGAGTGACAATCAGAACAACGCGTATTGCGTGCTGCCCTGTTTTCGGCACTCGTCAGTGGTCCGGTCCGGTGTCCGGCATGACACTGCAGGCAGAGGAACGGGGGAGGGGTTGTCAGCAGGTTATTGTTCGGAGAGCCATGCGGACTGTGGCAGGTCCTGCAGTCCTCGGTGTTCTCGGCATGCTGGAACGCAAAAGGACCCTCTTTCTCTGCGTGACATTGGGTACAGGTTTCCTTCACCGTCGGTTTTCTCAGGAGTTTTTCGTTGATCGAGCCGTGCGGATCGTGGCAGTCATTACAGAAGACACGTTTTTCAGGAACAGGGTGATGGCTCGGAAGGGAAAACTCGGCCTTTGTTGTCAGGTGGCATTTGTCGCACATCTCAGCCATATGCTGGAGTTCCACTTTTAAATCCGAGCCCGCATGGACCTTATGGCAGTCCGAGCAGGCAACGTCGCTGACCGCATGAGTTCCGGCGTTCCAGTTATGGAGATTGAACGTTGCATTGGCAGTATGGCATTTGAGGCATATAAGCGATTTTGCCTGGGCAGGCAGGGTCTTGAGATCTATCAGGGTCTTGTAATCGCAGGCAGTCTGCTTTCCTGCCCTGGCATCTTCCGCAACTTTTTCCGGGGTCAACCCTTCAACAGCAAGGCTGCCCGGGCCGTGGCAGGACTCGCAGTCCACCAGAGGCAGGTTCATCTTCCGCGAGAGCTGCACACCCATGGTGCTGGCGTCGAAGTCCTGCTTGATCTTGTCATGGAAATGACAGGCTGAAAGACAGGTGCGGGTGCCAATATAGTTTGCATCGAGTCGGCCTGCTATCATTTTTTCATATTCCTTGATGGGGATGATGGCCTTTGAGGCCTTCAGCGTCTCACAGCCCGTGAGCACCAAAGAGGCCATTAAAAGGAAAAAGAAGATATTCCTGGTTCTCATGCTTCCTCCTGCAAATATATTTGTGTTAAATAATATAAATAAATGAGATTTAAGTCAATAATATTAAGCCGATTTTAAAGTGGTTCTGCAGTGATTTCCGGCAAATCCATATGTGTTAAACTAGAAGTAGTCCTGCTGAACAGGCAGGGATAGAAGGGATACTGAATAAACGATGTCCGGAC
The DNA here is from genome assembly GCA_004321925.1 of Nitrospirota bacterium. Classification (GTDB taxonomy): domain Bacteria; phylum Nitrospirota; class Thermodesulfovibrionia; order Thermodesulfovibrionales; family UBA6898; genus PALSA-1316. Next base: position 7,522 of record SCQH01000104.1, read on the forward strand.
CAAAACAGCGCACAGCAGAGGAGACGGGTATAAAGGAACGGCGGAAGACCGCGACCCCGCCTTTATATAAAGTATTTCTTCTGAACGACGATTATACGACCATGGATTTTGTGGTCCAGGTCCTGGAACAGGTATTTCACAAGAACCCTGTTGAAGCTACGCAGATCATGCTGTATGTCCATAAAAAGGGCCGCGGCCTGGCCGGGGTCTATGAACGCCAGATCGCCGAGGCAAAGATCGTTGCAGTACATAAACATGCTGAGGATAACGGGTTTCCACTGAAATGTGACATGGAGAAAGAATGATCAATAAGGAACTGGAACTGACGCTTGAGGCCACGATACGCGACGCAAAGGTGCAGAATCACGAGTACCTCACCATAGAGCATATTCTCTATGCCCTGCTGCATAATGACCGCGGCATCGAGATCATTACGAACTGCGGCGGGAGCATTAGCCGCATAAAGAAGTCCCTGGAGAAATACTTCAGGGAGGACCTGCCGAAGATCGGCGGGGACCCGGCCCTGTTCCCCCAGCCGACTCCCGGGTTCCAGAATGTGCTGCAGAGGGCCCTGTTCCATACCCGGTCTGCATCAAAAGATGAAACGGACGCAGGGGACCTGCTTGCGGCCATCCTCCTTGAAACGGATTCCCGTGCCTCGTATGTCCTGGAGTCGGAGGGGATCAGCAGGCTCGATGTCCTGAACTACATCTCACACGGCATCTCAAAATCTGCCGAAAAGAAGGAAGGGGAAAATGGCTCAGGCCAGGACGATCTCCCGCAGGACGACAAGGGGAGGGCCGCTCAGCCTGACCCGCTTAAAAGCTTTACGGTCAATCTGACCGAGAAGGCGGCAAAGGGGCTTATCGACCCGCTTATCGGCAGGGCCGCTGAATTGAAGAGGACCGTCCAGGTGCTCTGCCGCCGCAGAAAGAACAATGTTGTATTTGTCGGAGAACCGGGGGTCGGCAAGACCGCGATCGTGGAAGGGCTGGCCCTGAAGATCCACAATGAAGAAGTACCCGATCTTCTGAAGAACACGCAGATATTCTCTCTCGATATGGGCGGGATTCTTGCCGGGACAAAATACCGGGGCGATTTCGAGGCTCGCCTGAAGGCAACGATAGACAGGATCGAAAAGATACCCGGGGCCATCCTCTTCATCGATGAGATCCATACGATCGTCGGCGCCGGCTCCACGAGCGGCGGGTCCATGGATGCCTCAAATATCCTCAAGCCGGTCCTGAACTCCGGAAGGATCAGGTGTATCGGGGCGAGCACCTATGAGGAGTACCGGAATTACTTTGAGAAGGACCGTGCGCTTTCGCGCCGTTTCCAGAAGATAGAGATACAGGAACCTTCGGTCAGCGAGACCATAGAGATCCTTACCGGGCTGAAGGATTACTATGAAGGCTTCCACGGGGTCCGCTATACTGAGCGGTCCATCAAGGCGGCTGCGGAGCTTTCTGCAAAGTACATCAATGACAAGTTCCTGCCGGACAAGGCGATCGATGTCATCGACGAGGCCGGGGCCATCTCACGGCTTACGGAGAAACCAGGACAGAAAAGGGTCATCGGGACAAAGGAGATCGAGGGCGTTGTGTCGGATATTGCACGGGTCCCGACCAGGACCGTCTCGACCACTGACATGGAAAAGCTGAAGAACCTTGAGGACGAACTCAGGGGTGTGGTCTTTGGCCAGGACCAGGCGATCCATTCCCTCTGCTCTGCCATTAAGCGGTCGCGGTCGGGGCTTGGGGCTCCTGAAAGGCCGATAGGCTCTTTTCTTTTTGCCGGGCCTACCGGGGTGGGGAAGACCGAGGTCTCCCGCCAGCTTGCTGCAGCCCTCGGCGTCAAGTTCGTAAGGTTCGATATGAGCGAATATATGGAAAAGCATTCCGTGGCGCGTCTGATCGGCGCGCCTCCCGGATATGTCGGTTTTGACCAGGGCGGGCTTCTGACCGAGGCTGTCCGCAAGAACCCCTTCTGTGTGCTCCTTCTGGATGAGATCGAAAAGGCGCACCCGGACATCTTCAGCATCCTGCTGCAGGTGATGGACTATGCGACCCTGACCGACAATACCGGGAAAAAGGCGGACTTCAGGAACGTTATCCTGATCATGACCTCAAACGCAGGGGCCAGGGAGATGTCCGGCCAGACCATCGGCTTTGGTGAACGCTCAAAGGACTCCCTCTTCAAGGGTGAGGCGGCGGTCACCAGGACCTTCAACCCCGAGTTCCGCAACCGTCTCGATGCCATCATTACCTTCGGGCCGCTGGACAATGAGGTCATGAAGAGCATCGTCCGGAAGTTCTTCACAGAGATCACCCGGCAGCTCACCCAGAAGAAGGTGACGATCGATATCTCTGACGAGGCCGTGGCCTCGCTTGCCAGGAAGGGCTACGACCCTGTCTATGGTGCACGCCCCCTGTCGAGGCTTATACAGTCGGTGATCAAGGACAGGCTTTCGGATGAACTCCTTTTCGGAAAGCTGATTAAAGGCGGCACGGTCGCGATCGGGCTTAAGGACGAAGAAATAACGTTCATCTTTTCGGAGTAGACGACCGCCGCCATGACGGTCTTTCAGCTTACTGACGAGCTTATCTTTCCGCCGGCGGATCGCGCCGACCCCGACGGGCTGCTTGCTGTCGGCGGGGACCTCAGCAGCGACAGAATTCTGCTTGCCTATTCACAGGGAATTTTCCCCTGGTACTCGGACGACTCACCCATACTCTGGTGGTCCCCTGACCCGCGTCTTGTCCTGTTCCCTGATGAACTGAGGGTCTCACGGAGCCTGAAGCAGGTCATAAAAAAGGGCGACTACCGGGTCACGTTCAATACGGCATTTAAAGACGTGATCAGAAACTGTGCCTCGGTCTCAAGAAAAGAGGGGGACGGCACCTGGATCACCGATGAGATGACTGATGCCTATTGTCTGCTTCACGACCGGGGCTTTGCGCAGTCGGCTGAAGCGTGGTATGGCGATGAGCTGGCCGGCGGGCTCTATGGTATAGGCCTCGGCAATGTCTTTTTTGGTGAATCGATGTTTGCAAAAAGGTCCAACGCCTCGAAGGTCGCTTTTGTCGCCCTGGTAACGGCCTTACAGGCGCAAGGCTGCAGAGTGATCGACTGCCAGGTCAGGACCGGACACCTGATGAGCCTCGGCGCCAGAGAGATCCCGCGGGCCGATTTTGTCAGAATGCTTGAGGAAACCTTCGGGATGCCGGCTTAAAACCCGTATTCCTTCCAGCGGGAATCGACAAGCTTCTTTATCTCTTCGGACATGAATATCTCATCCGGCCACTCGCGCATCATGCCTTCTTCGCGGGTCTTGCGGGTTGCATCGATGCCCATCTTCGAACCGTAGCGCGGCCAGTTTGCCGCATGGTCGAGAGCATCGAGCGGACCGTCGGCAAAGACCGTGTCGCGCTTCCAGTCGACGTTGTTCAGCACACGCCAGGCAGTGTAGGAGAGGTTCTGGACGTCCACGTCGTCATCCACCACGATGAGCAGCTTGGCAAACATCATCTGGCCTTTGCCCCAGAGCCCGCTGATGATCTTTTTGGCGTGGCCTGGATAGCTTTTCTTTATCGAGATGATCGCAAAGTTATGGAAGACCCCTTCCATCGGAAGGTTCAGATCGGTTATCTCAGGAAAGTCGAGCCGGACCAGCGGAAGGAAGATCCTTTCGGTCGCCTTGCCCATGTAGCAGTCCTCCATCGGGGGCTTGCCGACGATGGTTGCCGGGTAGACCATGTCCCTGCGGTGCGTGATGCAGGTGACATGAAAGACCGGGTACGGATCGGCAGGGGAATAAAATCCGGTATGGTCACCGAAGGGCCCCTCGATGCGCGTCTCGCCCGGATCAAGGTACCCCTCGATCACCATCTCGCTGTTTGCCGGCACCTCGATGTCCGAGGTGATGCACTTGACCATCTCGACCGGGGACCTTCTCAGAAAACCGGCAAAGAGCATCTCGTCGATCGCCTCAGGAAGCGGGGCGCTTGAGGCGTAGATGACCGCAGGGTCTGACCCGACGGCTATCGCAGCCGGCATGCGCATGCCGAGCTTGAGGTATTTATCATAATGGCGGGCCCCGTCCTTATGGATATGCCAGTGCATACCGGTGGTCTTCTTATCGTAAATATGGATGCGGTACATGCCGCAGTTCGGCCTCCCGGTCTCAGGGTCTTTGGTAAAGACCATCGGAAAAGTTATGAATCTGCCTTCATCGCCGGGCTGCCCGTCTCCGGGCCAGCATTTGAGTACCGGGAACCTCCCGAGGTCAGGGTTCTCCTTTTCGACAACCTCCTGGCAGGCGGCATTCTTCACTCTCTTGGGCAGGTACTTCGAGAACTCGAAGAGTTTTGGGAGCAGTGCCAGCTTTTCAAGGATATTTTTCGGGGGGGCCTGGTTCAGCAGCTCCTCGATCCGTGCGGCGATATCGTCGAGCTTGTTCACCTCCAGCGACAGCGCCATACGCGAGAACGAACCGAAGATGTTGGTGACGACCGGGAAGTCCGAGCCCTTCACCTTTTCGAAATAGAGCGCCTTGCCGCCGCCGGGCGATTTGGACATGCGGTCGGTGATCTCAGTGATCTCAAGTATCGGATCGACCTCGGTTTTTATGCGCAGGAGCTCGCCGTTATCCTCAAGTTTCCTTATGAATTCCCTTAAATCCCTGTAAGCCATGGAACCCCCTTTATGCTCTTTGTGAACTGATACTATGATAGCACAGAAAATATCTTCAGGGTGTGATCGGATCGGATGCGAATAAATCGATTATTATTAATGGGTAAGATCTGCTGAGATAATAAAATGCTTGAATAATACTGCTCTTTTATATATATTAATATTAATTAATAGCAGGAGGTTGTATGCTCAGGGAAAAGGTTGAAGAGGCTCTGAACAAGGTGAGGGTTGGCCTGAAGTCAGAGGGCGGAGATATAGAACTTGTGGATGTGAAGGACGATATCGTCTATGTGAAGCTCAAAGGCGCCTGCGGGACCTGCCCGATGTCGACGCTCACCATGAAAAGCTGGGTAGAATCGACCATAAAAAAAGAGATCCCGGAGATCAAGGCCGTTCAGGCCGTTTAGCTACAACAGCTCACAGAACAAGGAGATAGTTCAGGACATTGAATTCGTGTTTGACGCCAAAGAGATTTTCACTTCTTCTGCTCTGCCTCATAGCGGCAGCCTTCCTTTGTTCTTCAGCAGAGGCGGCAGGCGCTGACGTAACCGATATCCGCTACTGGTCCTATCCCGATTATACCCGCGTCGTTGTGACACTTTCCGATATCCCCGAGTATACCCAGAAGCGGCTCTCCAATCCTGACCGGCTCTATTTTGATATACAGAACAGTCATATCAAAAAAGAGGTCAAGACAACGCTCCCCGTCGGAAACGGCATGTTAAAGGCGGTGCGGGCAGGGCAGTTCAGCGATAATACGGTCAGGGTCGTCCTGGACCTCGAAAAGATCAGGGACTTCAAGATCATCACCCTGGAAGATCCGGTCAGGATAATCATCGATATCTTCGGCGAGCAGGCTGCTCCGGCAGCACCGACCGGTGCGGCCGTCAAAAAGAGGATCGTCATCGACCCCGGCCACGGAGGGCATGACCCCGGGGCTGTCGGCCCGAACAAACTGTACGAAAAAGATGTTGTCCTTGATATTGCCCTGAAACTCAGGAAGATACTTTCCGAAGACCCGAATATCGAGGTATTCATGACCCGTGACAAGGATGTCTTCATACCGCTTGAGCAGAGGACAGCGATAGCCAACAGCAGGAAGGCCGATCTCTTTGTCTCCGTGCATGCCAACGCCAGCCCCCGCAAGGATGCAAAGGGCATAGAGACCTATTTTCTGAACTGGACGACCGATGAAGAGGCGATGAAGGTGGCTGCCCGGGAAAACCATATCTCCCTGAAGAAGATGAAAAAGATGAGTCAGGGAAATGATGTCCTTGCCGAGATCAAGGGCAGTCTGCTGAGGGATTTCAAGCGCGACGAGTCCCTGAAGCTCGCAAATTATATCCAGCTCTCGATGGTCAATAAGCTGCATAAGGAATACAGCCATATCGTCGATCTCGGGGTAAAGCAGGCACTGTTCTATGTGCTCCTCGGGGCCGAGATGTCGTCCGTGCTCGTCGAGGTCTCATTTATCAGCAACCCGCTGGAGGAGAAGCTTCTGTCAAAAGATACCTACCGTGGGGAGGTGGCCAGGTCCATCGCCTCGGGCATCAACGGCTATGTCACCGCAGCACAGCCGGCAAAGACCGTTGCCGGAGCAAGGAAGGCCCTTGCTTCCAGAAATTAAGATCGTCCTGTACGTCGTCTTTGTCGTCTCCCTTTATCTGATCACGGCCCTTTCGGTCTATCTCTGGCTCCTTATTCCGCTGCTTCTGCTCCTGCTGAGGGTCCCGTGGCGGACCCTGCGCGCCGGATGGCTCCCCATCAGCCTCTTTCTGGCCTTCACGTTCCTGAGCCATAAACTGAATCAGCACGGCCGGGTCCTTTTTTCGGCCGGGCCGGTCATGCTGACCGACGAAGGACTCCATACCGGTCTTTTTAAGGTATTGAGGATCTTCCTGCTGATAGCCGGCATCAAGATACTTATGGCAGGCGAAAAGACTGAGGCCCTGATACAGGCAATGGGCAGGCTGTTCGGGCCGCTTGAGCGGCTCAATATCCCGGTCAAGGATTTCATCCATACGATGGGGCTCACCCTGCAGTGCTTCCCGCTCCTCAATGCCATGGCCGCGGACATATACCGCACTGAGGTCAGGCAGGCCGAGGTCAGGGGCTTCATGGCCAGGATAAAGACAGTTTCGTCCTTTCTCATCCCGTTGTTCACAAAAAGCCTGCAGACGCCGGAGATGTTCTTTGAAGATGGTCAGGGTCATGGGAAACAGGGTTGATATCCTCATCAGGGACGGGCTCGTCCATGACGGGAGCCTGACAGGACCGGTCATCGCCAATATAGCGCTCGTCGGGGATAAGATCGCGTATGTCGGCACCGATGCGCCGGCAGCCGCATCCGTGATCCGTGCCGAAGGCCGTGCCGTCTCACCCGGCTTTATCGATGCGCATGCTCATTCCGACTTCACGATCCTGGCCGATCCCCGTGCCGAAGGCAAGATAACCCAGGGGGTGACCACAGAGATCAACGGCAACTGCGGCATGTCCGCTGCCCCGCTGTTCGGCAGGGCGGTAGAGCGGCGAGAGGAGGATCTCAGGGAACTCGGCATAACGGAGCGCTGGAACACCCTCGCGCAATATTTCAGTCTGGTCGAAAAGAGGTCTTCAGCGGTCAATATTGCCTCTCTGGCCGGGCATGGGAATATCCGGGGATCGGTTATCGGCTATGACGACCGGAAGGCCTCCGGCATCCTGCTGACCGTGATGAAGACCATGCTCTCCGAAACGCTGGAGCAGGGGGCCATAGGTTTTTCGACAGGCCTGATCTATCCGCCCGGCATCTATTCCGATACCGAAGAGCTCATTGCCCTGGCAAGATGCCTCCAGCCCCGCGACCTGATCTATACGAGCCACATGCGAAGCGAAGGTAACATGCTTGAACAGGCGGTCAATGAGGTCGTCCGCATCGGCAGGGAGGCCGAGGTCAGGGTCCATATTTCCCATATCAAGACAGCGGGAGAACAGAACTGGCACAAGGCCGACCGCGTGATAGGGCTGCTGCATGAGGTCCGCAGGGAGGGTCTCAGACTGACCTGCGACAGGTATCCGTATATCGCCTCCAGCACTGACCTCGATGCCATCCTCCCGAGCTGGGTCTTTGCAGGCGGTAATGACGAGGAGCTCAAACGGCTGCAGGATGCTTCGACGAGAAGACGCATCGAGGAGGAGATGAAGCTCCAGATCAGCAGGACCGGATACTGGCAGAAGGTCATTGTTTCAAGCGTAGCGTCGGAGCAAAACCGCTGGATGGAGGGGATGAACATCGAAGATATAGGCCTGAAGCTCAATATGGACAGCCTTTCAGCCTTCTTCAGGATCATCATTGAAGAGAAGCTCAGGGCAGGGGCGATCTATCTTTCGATGAGTGCCGATAACCTCAGGAAGTTCCTGTCCCTGCCTTTCTGCATGATAGGCTCCGACAGCTCAGCCCGGAGCTTCGACGGCCCGACAGCAACCGGCAAGCCGCATCCGCGGACCTTCGGCACGTTTCCCCGCTTATTGGGTAAATACGTCCGCGACGAAGGGCTGCTCACCCTCACCGGGGCTGTCCATAAGGCCACGATGCAGACTGCAGACCTCTTCGGGCTCAAGGGCAGGGGACAGATACGTGAAGGCTATTACGCCGACCTGGTGATCTTCGATCCTGAGAAGATAGCTGACAAGGCCACCTTTGAAAGCCCGTTCCAGCAGGCCGAAGGCATAGAGCACGTTTTTGTAAACGGCGTAGCCGCCCTCTCAGAAGGCCGCCTGACTGGCAGGCTGGCGGGAAAGGTCCTGCGCCACGGGGGCGTCTGAGGCTGCCCAAGCAGTAGTCGCGCTGATTGCTCTTGTAATCAAAGGCTGCTGATTTTCGCGTTCATAAGGAAGTCCTCAGTGCCCCGGATTCTTTTCTTCTACTGCTCTGTCGTATACTCTCTGTGGGTTCATCTATGACACTTCATTCGCTTACCTAAACTTTGAGTGTCACCCTATTTTCTCAAATCCTTGGTATCATAAACTGGTTGCGCAGGGTCTGTGACCATCACTTCGGACAGGCGAGGGTGGCAAGCGGCAGTCATAGGGTCTATAAAACGCCGTGGCCCGGCGATCCGCGGGTGAACATTCAAAACAATAGGGGCCGTGCCAAGGCTTATCAGGTCAGGCAGGTGCTAAAGGCAATAGAAAGGAAGGAATTGGAACATGAAAAATGCGGATGATAAATATACATATCGTGTAACGTGGTCTGAGGAAGATGGTGAGTATGTGGGGCTTTGCGCGGAGTTTCCGGGGTTAAGCTGGCTAACCGGGACCCCAGAAGGCGCGCTTAAGGGTATTCGGAGAGTTGTCGCCGGTGTCGTTGAAGATATGACGAGAAACGGAGAGAAGGTCCCTGATCCCATAGCTTTGCGGCATTACAGCGGGAAATTCGTTGTGCGCGTACCTTCTGAAGTCCACCGGCAGATGGCCCTGCAGGCTGCGGAAGCCGGAGTGAGCATCAACAGGCTGGTAAGCGCAAAGCTTAGTCGTTAGCTCCCCGATACAACCTTTCCTGAAAAGCAATAAATGCTTCTTCTGACGGTCACCGGTAGAGCAGGATCCCGGTTGCAGTGCCTCCGCCGGGTTTCGGGACGACACTGACATTGCAGCTGTGGTACCCGAGCATATCGGCATGTATCGAAGCGCGGATGTCACCGTTCTTGTACTGGCAAAAACATTGGGTCGCGGACGCACGACCGGTACTTTCGTAGACAAAGGTCGTCGGTACATTACCGACCGTCGTGCCGGTAAAGCCGGGCATTTCAGACGTCTTTGTTGTAATGTCCATAACCGTGATGGTGTCAGGACAGAGGAGCGTTGTTGGGGCCGGGCGCTTGAGGTCTGCAGCCCTCGTCGCCGGAGGTTTATTCACCGCGGGCACCTTATTGAGACTCTCTGCGGCATGGAGCCCTGAACCGGCCAGGCCCAGAAGAAATATCCCTGTTGCAGCCAATACCCATATTCGTTTCATGAAGTCCTCCATGAAGGGAACAGCCTTCTCATCGCGACTCAGGCAAGGCCCTGCGCGATGCCGCCCTGCAGCTGTTTCCCCTCTGATTGATAATATCATATTCGTTGAACCCGGTGGGAATACCGCTGCTTTAAATAATAAAGCTCTGTCCGTGTTCAGGAGGCTGATCTGAACTGTCTCCAGAGGACCAGCCCGCCCCAGACGCAGGCGGTGATCATGATGATGCTCCCGAAGAGATGTGCTGTTGTCGCAAGGAAATGATCCCACGTAAGAAGGCCGAGATGACCGAGGATATACTCCCAGTCATGGTAGTCGTCGACATCCTGACCGGTGACGCCCCCCAGCAAGATCAGTCTGAGCGCCCGGGCATCGTTGATATAGGGGGCAAGGTCCAGCAGGCTCTCTCCGGTCCACCAGAAAGCGACCGCCCCGGCAAAGGGGTCACGCGTCTTGATAAGAAAAGTCCCGAGGCAGATAAGCGGGATGAGCACCTGCAGCAGGCTTCCGCCCAGAACGGTCATGAACCTGCCGAAGAGGCGGAAGAGTATATGGCCTGCCTCATGAAAGGGCAGGTTGATGAGATGCATGAAGCTCGTCCCCGCATAATTGCTGTCGACCGATGAAAAGATGAGTCTGAACCCCCATATGACCAGGACAAGGAGAATAATGCATCGACCGATCAGGCTGGCGATGCTGACCTCTGCGTCAGACCCCATGAGCAGCTCTTTCACCGGCTATCCCCCCTGCTGCGGGAAAGGGCAGCTCCGGCGGTAGGCAAAGAGCGTGAAGTCATGGATCATCCGGTCCTGCCGCACGGTGACGAACGGGGTGAGTTCCTCAAGGGCAAAGGCCAGCATCTCCTCCGGCGCAACGTAATGCAGCTCGAAATCCTTATGGGTGTTATGCGAGGACAGGGCATTATATGCCAGGCCTGTTCTGCAGTGGGCGAAGAGCTTTTTCAGCGTGAAGCGGATAAGGTCGTCCAGTCCCTCAAGCCTCAGGTTGAAGACCCCGCAGAGGAAGATGTAATCAAAATCCCCGGTGAGCTCGTCCGTACTGATATCAAAGACACTGAATTGTGCCCCGGGATGTTTGGTTTGAGCAAGCGATATGAGATTCGCATTGATATCATAGCCGGTGTAATCCACGCTGATACCCTGTTCCTTCAGAAAGCCATAAAAGTCTCCCTTGCCGCATCCGAAATCGAGTATTTTTGAGCCGTCTATCGTTTCAGCGATATCAAGCATGCATTTGTAATGGAGTATCTGTCCGGGCAGGGTCCAGCGCAGGGCCTCGGGCCGGTCGCCATGCATCTGCAGGGTCTTGTCGAAAAAGGAGATCAGATATTCCTTCGAAAGTTCGTCCATACACTACCATCATAACACACGTAACTTTGCAGAATAAAATGTGCGAATGATTGACAAAACCCCTTAATATCCTTTAAGATTTTTACCTTGATGCAGGGAGGAACAAGATGTACTTTCAGGACATAATTTTAACACTTCAGAATTTCTGGGCAAAGAAGGGATGCCTCCTTCTGCAGCCGTATGATACAGAGGTCGGGGCAGGGACGTTCCACCCGGCAACGTTCTTCCGGGTGCTCGGACCTGAGCCCTGGAAGGTCGCCTATGTCGAGCCTTCACGGAGGCCGACCGACGGACGCTATGGCGAGAACCCCAACCGGCTTCAGCATTACTACCAGTTCCAGGTCATCATCAAGCCGTCTCCGGCTGACAGCCAGGGACTCTATCTCGAAAGCCTTTCAGCCCTCGGCATCGACCCGGTCAACCATGATATACGGTTCGTTGAGGACGACTGGGAATCCCCGACCCTCGGGGCCTGGGGCCTTGGCTGGGAGGTCTGGCTCAACGGCATGGAAGTGACCCAGTTCACCTATTTTCAGCAGGTCGGCGGCATTGACCTCAAGCCGATCTCGGTCGAGATAACCTATGGCCTTGAGAGGATAGCAATGTACCTGCAGGGGGTCGATAACGTCTATAACCTCCGGTGGAACAAGGACCTCTCCTACGGCGATGTCCATCACGCGAGCGAGGTCGAGGGCTCCAAGTTCAACTTCGACTATTCCAACGCCGAGCTGCTGGCCCGTCATTTTGAGGATTGTGAAAAAGAATCCCTGAGGATGATCAAGGCCGGGCTGGTCATCCCCGGCTATGAGTATTGCCTGAAGTGCTCGCACCTCTTCAACCTCCTTGACGCGCGCGGCGCCATATCGGTCACTGAGAGGACGAAATATATCACGAGGGTCAGGAACCTTGCCAAGCAGAGCGCAGAGGCGTTCTTCAAACAACGCCAGGAGATGGAATTCCCTCTCCTGAGGAGCGTCCAATGAACGCCGAAAATCCGGCCCTGAACCAGCCGCTGCTGCTTGAGATCGGCACAGAGGAGATCCCCGCGCGCTTCCTGCCGGGGGCCGTCAGCGACCTTGCGAGGCTGGCCGGAGATATATTCAGCGAGTACCGGATCACGCATGGTGAGATAAAGACCTTTGCCACACCGCGCAGGCTTGCGCTGCTGATGCAGGACGTGGCTCCCATGCAGAAGGACAATGTCAAAGAGGTATTCGGCCCGTCAAAGAAGGCGGCCTATGATCAGGAGGGCAGGCCGACAAAGGCCGCCGAGGGTTTTGCGGCCTCACTCGGGCTGAAGACCACGGACCTGATCATCAAACAGAAGGGCAAGGCAGACTATGTTGCCGCGGTTGTGGAAGAGAAGGGCATAGAGACAAAGGCTGTCCTGCCGGAGCTGCTGAAAAAGATGATCCTCTCTCTGCGCTTTCCGAAGAACATGAGGTGGGGCGAGGGCGGGTTTTCGTTCGTGCGGCCTATCCACTGGATCGTGAGCCTCTATGGGGCCGAGGTCATCGATATAACGATCGACACGATTAAAAGCGGCGGCCTTTCCCGGGGCCACCGGTTCCTCTCCCCGGCAGCCTTCCAGGTCAGGGACATTGCCTCGTATATGAGCATGCTTGAGAACAACTTCGTGCTGCTCGATCAGGACAGGCGCAAAAAGAGCATACGGGAGGGCATCCTTGCCCTGGCAGCCGGTTCAGGCGGTCATCCGGTGATGGATGAGGAGCTGCTTGACCTCGTCAACTTCCTTGTCGAATACCCGGTGCCGGTGCTCTGCAGCTTCAATACTGAATACCTGAAACTGCCGAAGGAACTTCTTATCACGGTGATGAAGGACCACCAGAAGTACTTTGCGATAGAGGACGACAACGGGAACCTGATGAACAGCTTTGTTGTCATCAGCAACACCAGGGCCGAAAACAGAGAGAATGTCAGGATAGGTGCCGAGCGGGTCATCAAGGCCCGTTTCGATGATGCAAAGTTCTATTTCCATGAGGACCGCAAAAGACCCCTCATCGACAGGCTCGAAGACCTCAGGAAGGTCACGTTCCATGATGCGCTCGGGAGCCTCTTTGCGAAGATCGAACGTATGTCGGCGATAGCCGCGTTCCTTGGAGAAAAGCTCAGGCCCCAGTCGGCCGATCAGCTTGAAAGGGCCGTGCGGCTTTCAAAGACGGACCTGATAACCGGGGTCGTCAGGGAGTTTCCGGAACTCCAGGGCATCATGGGTAAATATTATGCCGTGCTTGACGGAGAGCGTCCCGAGACCGCTGCTGCCCTTGAGGAGCAGTACCTGCCGAAGGCCTTTGGCGGCAGGCTTCCGGCGACCGACACCGGGGCGATCCTGAGCCTCTCCGACAAGATCGATAACCTGACCGCCTTTTTCGCGATCGGCCAGATACCCACCGGCTCAGAGGACCCGTTTGCGCTGAGAAGGCAGGCTATGGGGGTCGTGTCGCTGCTGCTGGACCGCGGGTACGAGATCGGCCTCAAAGAGATCATTGAGGAGGCCTTCGGACGTCTTGCCGGGATAAAACAGAAAGAGGGGATGCTCGACAGCCTGATGGGCTTTATGGAGCAGAGGACCGAGTTCATACTCTCATCCATGGGATATGAGCAGGAGATCATCAAGGCGGTGCTGCCGCTTTCTTCAGCCTATCCGCTGAAGGACATTATCGGCAGGCTCAAAGCCCTCGAGTCATTTAAGACTGCACCGGTATTTCCTGATTTCCTTCTTGCGATCAAAAGGGTCAATAACATAATCCCCAAAACAGCGCTGCCGGCAATGAACGGGGCGCTCTTTTTGGCCGGGGAAGAAAAGGACCTCTTTGAGGCCTTCTCACGGCTGAAAGATGAGGTTGGGCAGGCTGTAACTGAAAAGAAGTTCCATGAAGGTCTCATCGCCTTTTCCGGGATCACGACGCCGGTCAATAACTTCTTCGACAAGGTGCTGGTGATGGACAAGGACGAAGCAGTAAAGCTCAACAGGCTTTCCCTGTTGAACGGGATATGGTCTGCGGTCTATACCATAGCCGATCTCTCGAAACTTACCTGAGCGTTCCGGGCTTCAGCTCCTTTTCGAAGCAGCCATATCTTCAAGGGTCTTGAGGCGCGTGGTCTCTCCCAGGGCGATCAGCGTATCTCCGGCCGTAATGGCGCTCCTGAAGGTCGGGTTGAACTTCATATCCCCATCCACCTTTTTAATGGCGACAACGATTATGCCGAGGTCCCGCCCGATGCCGCATTCGTCGAGGGTGAGGCCGACCAGTTCGGAAGTCTCCTGGATCATAACCTCTTCCATCTGAAGGTCGAGATTGCCGCTCATGGTCGCGAATTCAATGAAATCGACGACCGCCGGTTTCAGGACCGTATGCGCTATCCTGAGACCACCGATGTGATAGGGGGAGACCACACGGTCTGCGCCTGCCCTGAGCAGTTTCTGTTCTGACCCCTCTTCGCCCGCCCGCGCCACGATCGTAAGTTTCGGGTTGAGGCCGCGCGCACTCAGGACAACATACATATTCTCGGCATCGGTTGGAAGCACCGAGATCAGGCCCCGGGCCTTTTCAATGCCCAGTTCCTTCAGGACCTCATCCTTTGTCGCATCCCCGGCATAGATGAGCAGGTCAGCTTTTTCACCCAGCAGATCAGGGGCCTTTTCGATCGTGACAAAGGGAATGTTCTTTTCCCTGAGCTCCCTGCAGATGATCTTGCCCATCCTGCCGTAGCCGCAGACGATAAAATGGTCTTTCAGGTCTTTAATTTTCTTTTCCAATCTCTTCCTCCCGAATATCTCCTGAAGTTCGCCTTCCAGGATAATCTTGGCTCCCGTGTGCAATGCATAAAAGACCGTGCCGACACCTCCAAAGATCAGAAGGATCGTGAATATCTGGCCGTTTCTTGACAGGTCATGCACTTCCCTGTACCCGACGGTCGTCAGGGTTATGATCGTCATATAGAGTGAATCAAAGAGCGGCCAGCCCTCGATCAGACTGTATCCGAAGGTGCCGAACGAGATGATAAGCGCTATCAGGCCGCCGGTCAGCAGCAATTTTTTCCTGAGCTCTATCACGGCTGCTCCTGTCCGCCCTGATCGGGACGGCGGTACCGGTGGCGGAGATATTCGATGACTCCCGGCAAGACCGACAGCACGATGATGACCATGATGACGAGGGTGAAGTTCCGCTTTACCATGGGTATATTGCCGAAGAAATATCCGCCGGTCACGAAGAGGCCGATCCAGAGCAGGCCGCCCAGGATATTGAAAAGCACGAACCGTGCATAGGTCATCCTCCCGATGCCTGCCACAAAGGGAGCAAAGGTGCGGATGATCGGCATGAACCGGGCAATGATGATGGTCTTGCCGCCGTATTTTTCATAGAACTGGTGGGTCTTCTCAAGATGCTCCCTGTTGAGGAAGCGGATCTTTTCCCCGGAGAAGACCCGCGGGCCCACGAGATAGCCGATCCAGTAGTTCAGGGTATCTCCGAGGACAGCGGCAACAAAGAGCAATATCAGGAGCCAGGTCACATTCAAGGCGCCGAGCCCCGCAAAGGCGCCGGCTGCAAAGAGCAGGGAGTCTCCCGGTAAGAACGGGGTCACGACGAGACCGGTCTCGCAAAATATTATCAGAAAAAGAATGGCGTAGGTCCATATCCCGTATCCCTCGATGATCGCGCTGAGGTGCTTATCGAGGTGCAGGAAGATATCGATGAAGGTCTTGAGGTGTTCCATCATTCCTGCCTGCAGTTGGCGGTCGTCATGGCGCTACAACCATTTTTTCCGATAGAAGAAGTAGAGCATCAGGAGACTGATGCCGATCATGATGCCCCACAGGGCCGGATAGGCCCAGGGCCACTGCAGTTCCGGCATATATTTGAAATTCATCCCGTACACACCCGCAAGAAAGGTAAGCGGCATGAAGATGGTGGCGATGACCGTCAGGACCTTCATGACCGCGTTCATCCTGTTGCTGACGCTCGACAGATAGATGTCGATCATTCCCGACGCCATATCCCGGTAAGTCTCTACGGTATCGATGATCTGAATGGTATGGTCGTAGACATCGCGGAGATAAAGCCGGGTATGATCCTGCACGAGGGAGGATTCATTGCGTTCGAGCTTGTTGATCAGCTCGCGCAGCGGCCAGATCGCCTTGCGCAGAACGATGAGTTTGCGTTTGAGCGTATGGATCGCCTGCAGTGACTGTGCCTCGGGGTTGAGGATGAGCATATCCTCTGTCGACTCTATCTCCTCGCCCATGGTCTCAAGGATCGCAAAATAACTGTCGACGACCGCATCGATCAGCAGGTACAGCAGATAGTCGGCACCCATCCTGCGGACGCGGTTCTTATCGGTGCGGATGCTTTCTCTGACCGGGTTGAAGACATCTCCTTCCAGGGCCTCCTGAAAAGAGATCACAAAATTGGAGCCGGCGACCAGGCTGACCTGTTCGGTCATGATCCCGGCCTCCTTGTTAAGGTAGAGCATCCTGAGGACGACATAAAGATAGTCCGTATAATCATCCATCTTCGGCCGCTGCTGCGTGTTGGCGATGTCTTCGAGCATAAGCGGGTGAAAGCCGTAGCACTCCCCCAACTTGGTGATCAGGCCGGTATCATGAAGGCCGTCGATATTGATCCAGGTGACCGAAGGGCTTTTTTTGAAGAGGAAGCATTCATCGAGCGTGGCAAGCTCTTTTTCCCTGAAGCCCTGTTCGTCATAATCGAGGACGGTTATTCTGATCGTGTCGCTCTTCTTCTCACCGATATGCACAAGGGAACCGGGGGGCAGGCCTGATTTTCTGGATCTTTTTGGGGTCTGTTTATTCATGCAGTACCATATAGCAGCATCAGGAATGCATAATGCTATCAGACAGTCCCGAGCATTGTCAATTGTTACTGCCGTCAATTACGGCAGGAGCTTAAATCGCCTTTAAATTATTGTGCCGTTTAAAGTAAAATAAGCAATATTTTATTAATGAGAGGTGGCGTTATGGGACACATAAAAGGTCTTAAGTGCAGGGAATGCGGCAGGGAATATCCTGTTGAACCCATATATGTCTGTGAATTCTGCTTCGGGCCTCTCGAGGTGGCCTATGACTATAAGAGCATAGCCAAGGCCATCAGCAGGAAGAAGATCGAGGGCCGCGACAAGAACCTCTGGAGATACCGTGAGCTGCTCCCGGTCGACGGTGAGCCCCAGGTAGGTCTGAACTCGGGGTATACGCCCCTGCTTCGTGCCGATAACCTCGCGAAGATCATCGGTGTCGACGAGCTGTATCTTAAGGACGACACCGTGGTGCATCCGACCCTTTCGTTCAAGGACAGGGTCGTCTCCATTGCCCTCACCAAGGCGAAGGAATTCGGATTCGACACGGTCGCCTGCGCCTCGACCGGCAACCTGGCCCATTCGGTCTCGGCCCACGGTGCACGCGCCGGGTTCAAGCGGTTCATCTTTATCCCTGCGACCCTTGAGGCGAGCAAGATCGTGGCCTCGCTCGTCTATGAGCCTAACCTGATCGCGGTCGACGGGAACTACGACGACGTCAACAGGCTCTGCAGCGAGGTGGCTAACAAATACCGGTGGGCCTTTGTCAATATCAATATCAGACCTTTCTACGCGGAAGGCTCAAAGACGCTCGGCTTCGAGATCATCGAGCAGCTCGGCTGGAAGGCCCCGGACAATGTGGTCGTCCCCTGCGCCAGCGGCTCCCTGCTGACGAAGGTCTGGAAGAGCTTCAAGGAGTTCAAGGACGTCGGCATCCTCAAGGAGCTCGGCACCAGGGTCTTTGCCGCCCAGGCAACAGGCTGTTCCCCGATAGCTGCTGCGATCAAGCAGGGGACCGATGTCATCAGGCCGGTCAAACCCAACACCATCGCCAAATCGCTTGCGATCGGCAATCCAGCCGACGGCTTTTATGCCTCCCAGGTCGTGAAGGAGACCGGAGGGTTCGCCGAGGATGTCAGCGACCAGGAGATCATCGATGCGATAAAACTGCTTGCCCGCACCGAAGGGGTCTTTGCAGAGACTGCCGGCGGCGTGACCCTTGCCTCGACGATAAAACTGGTCCAGACCGGAAAGATCAAGCGGGAAAGCTCGACGGTCATCTGCATCACCGGCAACGGACTGAAGACCCAGGAGGCCCTGCAGGGGCATACCCCGCAGCCGCACCATATCAAGCCGAGTCTTGCCTCTTTTGAAGAGGTATTGAAAAAAATAAATCAGGGTCAGTGACCTGAAAGTCCAGTGACCTGCAAGGAGGAGATATATGGCTGTTAAGGTGAGAATACCGACCCCGCTTCAGAGATTGACACAGGGCAAAGAGGAGGTTGAGGGCAACCCCGGGACCATCATCGAACTGGTGAATGATCTCGACAAGTCCTTTCCGGGCCTTGCTGAGAGGATCTCAGAGAACGGCAAGATCAGGCGGTTCGTTAATATGTATGTCAACGAGGAGGACATCCGGTTCCTGAATGCCGAGGGGACCATGGTCAAGGATGGTGATGAGGTCTCGATCGTACCCGCCATAGCAGGCGGGGAAAGGCAGGAATAGATCATGAAGAAAAGGGTCAGACTGACATTCCCCCAGCAGATGATAAAAGAACCGGTCATCTTCAGCATGGCCAAGCAGTATAATGTCATGCCGAACATCAGGCGTGCGCGGGTGACCGAGACCGTGGGCGAGATGATACTCGAACTTGAGGGTACGGAAGAAGACCTTGAAAAGGGCATTAAATGGCTTAAGGAAAAAGGCATCGAGGTCGAGCTGGTAGAAGGCGACATCATCGAGTAAGGCATTTCGCCGCGCCGCGGCGGATCATAAGGAGATAGAGCAAGACTATGGGTTGGCAAGGACTGATACGAGAATACCGGGAGTTTCTTCCCGTAACGGATGCGACACCGGTTATCACGCTGAATGAGGGGAATACACCCCTGATCGAGGCCCGCAACATGAGAAAGAAGCTCGGCCTTGACGTGGACCTGTATTTTAAATTTGAAGGCGCCAATCCCACGGGGTCGTTCAAGGACAGGGGCATGACCATGGCCCTCTCAAAGGCTGTTGAAGGGGGGACAAAGGCGGTCATCTGCGCCTCGACCGGCAATACCTCTGCCTCGGCCGCGGCCTATGCCGCCCGTGCCGGCATTAAGGCCGTTGTCCTGATACCGGAGGGCAAGATCGCCCTCGGCAAGCTCTCTCAGGCGATGGTTCACGGCGCCCTGGTCATCCAGATCTCGGGCAATTTTGATGATGCGCTCAATATCGTCAAGTCTCTCGTCACGCACTATCCCATTACCCTGGTCAATTCGATCAACCCTTTCAGGATCGAGGGCCAGAAGACGGCCGCGTTTGAGATCTGCGACCAGCTTGGCTTCGTCCCGAAATACCATGCGCTGCCGGTCGGCAATGCCGGGAATATCACGGCCTACTGGAAGGGCTACAAGGAATACCGTACAGCCGGAAAGATAGCGTCCACTCCGGTCATGCTCGGGTTCCAGGCCGCGGGGGCAGCCCCGATCGTGCTGGGGAAAAAGGTCGACAAGCCTGAGACGATCGCGACGGCGATACGGATCGGGAATCCCGCCAGCTGGCAGTCCGCTGTTGCGGCCCGTGATGAATCAGGCGGAAAGATAGAGGCGGTCACCGACGAGGAGATCCTGCAGGCTTACAGCGCGGTTGCGCTGACCGAGGGGGTCTTCTGCGAGCCGGCATCCGCTGCGTCCCTTGCCGGTGTGATTAAGCTGAACAGGGAAGGATATTTCAAGCCGGGCGACAGCGTTGTCTGCACCCTGACCGGTAACGGGCTGAAGGACCCTGATACCGTATTTAAGGTCTCCAAGGAGCCGATGAAGGTCAAGGGAGATATGCAGGCAGTGGAAGACCTCATCAAGGAGATCCTCTAAGAGGGACCGCATGAAATATGTGGTGATCATCGGCGACGGGATGGCGGACAGGCCCCTCAAGGAACTCGGGGGCAAGACACCGCTCCAGTATGCCCGCACGGACAATATGGACCGGCTCGCCTCTAAAGGGATCATCGGGAGCGCGCATACGATACCTGAAGGCATGCATCCCGGGTCCGACATCGCGAACCTGAGCATCCTCGGCTACAATCCCGCCGAATATTATTCCGGCCGCGCCCCGCTCGAGGCCGCAAGCATCGGGGTCGGCCTCACAGAGACGGATGTGGCATACCGCTGCAACCTCGTCACGCTCAAGTTCAACCGTGACAGGACCAAGGCGCTTATGGAGGACTACAGCAGCGGGCATATAACGACCGAAGAGTCAAGGGAATTGATGCAGGAAGTAGGCAGGGTCCTCGGATCAGAGCAGATACGGTTTTATCCCGGGGTCAGCTACCGGCATCTCATGGTCTGGGCCAACGGGTCCAGTGACATGGAATGCGCCCCCCCGCATGATATCCTCGGCAAGGACATCATCGATTATCTGCCGGTGGGGCATAATGAGGCGCTGCTTCGGCAGCTCATGCTGGATTCGGTCGACCTGCTCGAAGGGCACCCGGTGAACAGAGAACGGGTCAAAAATGGCTTGAACCCGGCCAACAGCATATGGTTCTGGGGCCAGGGCAAGAGGCCGAGCATCCCGTCCTTTGAGAAAAAATACGGTCTGAAGGGCGCTCTGGTCTCCGCGGTCGACCTTACCAAGGGGCTTGGCATTTATGCCGGCTTCGAGATCCTCGAGGTGCCGGGCATGACCGGGTACATCGACACCAATTACCAGGGCAAGGCCGACGAGGCGCTCAGGTCTCTGGAGCGGGCAGACTTTGTCTATATCCATGTTGAGGCGCCCGATGAGGCCGGCCATTCCGGGAAATGCCGGGACAAGGTAAAGGCCATTGAAGACTTTGACCGGATCGTCGTCGGTACGGTCATGGAGGGGGTGAAGAGGTTCGGGGACCACCGCATACTCGTCATGCCGGACCATCCGACACCCATTGAGCTGAGGACCCACTCTGCCGATCCGGTGCCGTTCATCATCTATGACAGCCGGTCTCAGCGGCCGGAGCAGGATGTTGTCTATGATGAGTCGATCCTTGACCGGGACGGGATCATGGTGGTCAGGGACGGCTACACCCTGATGGATCATTTCATCCGGGAAAAATAACAGCATGCGGAGGAAGCATTGGCCCTTATAGTCCAGAAATACGGCGGCACGTCGGTCGGTACGGTAGAGCGTATCAAGGCGGTTGCCCAACGGGTTGTGATGACAGCGCAGGAAGGCAATAGTGTGGTCGTGGTCGTCTCTGCCATGTCCGGGGAGACCGACAAGCTGATAAACCTTGCGCACCAGATAACGGCAGCTCCCGGGGAGCGTGAGATGGATATGCTCCTTTCCTCGGGCGAGCGGGTCACCAGCGCCCTCACCGCCATGGCGGTCGAGGCGGCCGGCCATAAGGCGATCTCGCTGACCGGCAGGCAGGCGGGCATTATCACCGATACCGTCCATACCAAGGCGCGGATAGAGAAGATACATGGTGACAGGATCACCAAGGCGGTCCAGGACGGCTATGTGGTCGTCATAGCCGGGTTCCAGGGCGTCACCGAAGGGGGGTCTGATGTGACGACCCTCGGCAGGGGAGGGTCGGACCTTTCGGCCGTTGCCATTGCCGCAGCGATCAAGGCTGACCTCTGCGAGATCTATACCGATGTTGACGGTGTCTACACCACCGACCCCAATATTGTGCCCGAGGCCAGGAAGCTCCGGAAGATCTCGTACGAAGAAATGCTCGAACTGGCCAGTCTCGGCGCCAAGGTGCTGCAGACCAGGTCTGTCGAGTTTGCGATGAAATATAATGTACCGGTCGTGGTGCGTTCAAGCTTTAATAATAATCCCGGGACACTGGTCGCGGAGGAGGACACAGATATGGAGAACGTTGTTGTATCAGGCATAGCCTATGACAAGAACCAGGCCAAGGTAACGGTAGTGGATGTGCCTGACAAACCGGGAGTGGCGGCGCAGCTGTTCAATGCGATCGCCTCCGCCAATATCATCATCGACATGATCGTCCAGAACATCAGCAGCGACGGCAAGTTCGCCGATATCTCCTTTACGGTCCCGAAGACCGATTCGAAAAAGGCACTGGAGGTTGCCGGGGCCATGGCAAAGGAACTCGGCGCAAAGAGGGTGGACCTGCGGGAGGACATCAGCAAGGTCTCGGTCGTCGGGGTCGGCATGAGGACCCATTCCGGTGTTGCAGCCAGGATGTTCCAGACGCTTGCCGACCACTCGATCAATATCTTCATGATAAGCACCTCCGAGATCAAGGTCTCCTGCATCATCGACCTGAAATTCACCGAACTTGCGGTCAGGGTGCTGCACGACACCTTCGGACTTGCGCACTAGGCCTCCGGCTGCCAGATGAGGAAGATCGAGATATATGATACGACGCTCAGGGATGGCGCCCAGTCAGAGGATATCTCTTTTTCGGTCGAGGACAAGCTCAGGATAACTGAAAAGCTCGACGACCTCGGTGTCCATTATATAGAAGGCGGATGGCCGGGGTCCAATCCGCGCGACATAGAGTATTTCAAGAAGGCCGTCAGGCTGAAGCTGAAGAATTCCCGGCTTGTCTCCTTCGGGAGCACCCACCGGCCGAAGAAAAAAGCGAACAGGGACGAGACACTGAAGGCCCTGCTGGATGCAAAGACCGGCTGCATCACGATCTTCGGGAAGACCTGGGATTTTCATGTCAGAGAGGCGCTGAAGGTCTCGCTCAAAGAGAATCTGGACCTGATCCATGATTCCGTCGCTTTTCTCAAAAAGCATGCTGACCAGGTCTTTTTTGATGCAGAGCATTTTTTTGACGGGTTCCTGCATAACCCCGCCTACGCCGTCAAATGCCTTCATGCGGCAGAGGAGGCAGGGGCTGACCGTCTGGTGCTCTGTGACACCAACGGCGGGACCATGACCACCGCTCTGAAGGATACCGTAAAAAAGATCATTAAGGATTTCCACGTACCCTTCGGCATCCATGTCCATAATGACGGCGACTGCGCCGTGGCCAATTCGATCGCGGCTGTCGAGGCCGGGGTGCTGCAGATACAGGGCACGATCAACGGTCTGGGGGAGCGGTGCGGAAACGCCAACCTCGTCTCGATCATCCCGAACCTTCAGCTGAAATCCGGCATCAAATGCATCTCCCCTGAACAGCTGATGAGGCTCAGGGAGGTATCGCGGTTCGTCAACGAGATAGCCAACGTACGCCACTTCAAACGCCAGCCGTTCACCGGGGACAGCGCCTTTGCCCACAAGGCCGGCATCCATGTCAATGCGATCAGAAAGAGACCGGAGACCTATGAACATATCAGGCCCGGGCTTGTCGGGAACTCCCAGCGTGTCCTGGTCTCTGACCTTGCCGGCAGGTCAAATATCCTGCGAAAGGCCGAAGAGTTCGGCATCAGGATGTCCGGCGACTCGGCAGAGCTCCAGTCGATCGTGACCAACCTCAAGGAGCTTGAGAACCAGGGGTTCCAGTTCGAGGGCGCCGAGGCCTCCTTTGAGATGCTGATGAAGAAGGCCCTGGGCCTCCATAAGAGGTTCTTTGATCTGATCGGCTTCAGGGTCATCATAGAAAAACGCAAAGAGGGTGAGGACCCCCTGAGCGAGGCGACGATCATGCTGAAGGTCAGCGGCCATATCGAGCATACCGCGGCAACGGGCAGGGGGCCGGTCAATGCCCTGGACAATGCCCTGAGGAAGGCCCTTGAGAAATTTTACCCGCAGCTCCGGGAGGTCAGGCTGCTTGATTACAAGGTGCGTGTCCTTGCTGCCGGAAAAGGCACAACGGCCCGGGTAAGGGTCCTGATCGAATCGGGGGACAGGGAAAACCGCTGGGGGACCGTCGGGGTCTCCGAAAATATCATCGAGGCCTCATACCAGGCCCTGGTGGACAGCATTGAATATAAGCTTCTGAAAGAGGAGCAGCCGCCTCAGTCCTGACCGGTCGATCCCTCCGGCTGATCGAATCTTCACAATTATTTCACAAACTCTCGGTATGGTATAGTATTATTTTCTTTTCCAGGGAGGACTCTATGCAGATAATCAAATCAGGGAAACAGGGTTTTGGCGGTCGTGCGTTCGCTCTGGTTGTAACCGTGATCGTGATGCAGCTGGTCTTTGCCGCCGGTGCTTTTGCTGTCCAGGGCAGGATCTCCGAACAGTCGGTCGACCTGCTCACGCGCACCGGCAAGGCAATGGCAGAGATATCCGGGGCCGTAAAGCCGGCGATCGTCAACATCGCCACTTCAAGGACGGTCAAGGTCCAGGGCGGCGCGGAGATGTTCGACGACCCGTTCTTCCGCCGTTTCTTCGGCGATAATTTCAACAGGCAGAAACAGCCGCGTGAACGCAAGGCGTCCGGTCTCGGATCGGGTGTCATCGTTTCGACGGACGGGTATATTGTCACGAATTTCCATGTGGTGAAGGATGCCGATGAGATCAAGGTGACCCTCTCTGATAAAAGGGAATTCAACGGCAAGGTCGTCGGGTCGGACCCCAAGACCGAGATATCGATCGTCAAGATAGAGGCCAAAGGCCTGCCGACGCTCCCCTGGGGGGATTCCGACCGTCTGCAGGTGGGTGAGATCGTGCTTGCCGTCGGCAGCCCCTACGGCCTGAACCAGACCGTGACCATGGGTATCGTCAGTGCGATCGGCAGGGCAAATGTCGGCATCGCCGATTATGAGGACTTTATCCAGACCGATGCGGCGATCAACCCGGGCAACTCCGGCGGCGCCATGGTCAATGTGCGGGGTGAGCTCGTCGGGATCAATACGGCCATCTACAGCACCAGCGGCGGGTACCAGGGGATAGGGTTTGCGATCCCGAGCAATATGATCAAGACGATCATGGACAGCCTTGTCAGGAAAGGCAAGGTCGTGAGAGGCTGGCTTGGTGTCTCGATCCAGAAGGTGACGCCGGAGCTCTCGAAGCAGTTCAACGTCAAGGATGAGGCCGGCGTCCTGATCAGCGATACGTTTGAGAACGGTCCTGCTGATAAGGCCGGGCTCAGGCGCGGAGACGTCATCATCGAATATGACGGCAGGAAGGTCGACGAGCCGTATCAGATCAGGAACATGGTTGCCGGGAACGCACCCGGTGAGGAGCATGCACTGAAGGTGCTGCGCGAAGGCCAACCGCTGGTCGTCAAGGTCATTGTCGGCGAATTGCCCGGAGACCTGAAGGCAGAGCCCGGCGATTACCAGAATGTTTTCAGGGGCATCGGGGTGCAGGACATCAACCCCGAGCTCTCCCGGAAGATGAACATTCCGGCGAGGATCAAAGGGGTCATCATAACCGATCTCGACGAGAACAGCCCGGCTTCCGCTATCCTCATGCAGGGTGATGTGGTCCAGGAGATAAACAAGAAAAGGATCGGCTCGGTCAGGGAGTACCAGGAGGTCGTCTCGAGGATAGCGAAGGATGAGGATGTCCTGATGCTGATCTTCAGGAACGGGGCATCGGTATTTATCACGCTTTCGAACAAGTAGGTCCGGCAGCAGTCAACCGGCGGGGCAGTTCAGGCCCTGCCGGTTTTTTTTTTACTTTTTTGAAATACCGTAGATCTTGATCTTGTAGCCGATCTGGCGTGAGGTGATGCCGAGCATGCGTGCGGCCTTGGCCTGGTTCCAGCCAGCATGTTTCAGCGCCTCGATGATCCTCTGCTTTTCAATATCCGCAATGGTCAGGGGAAGGGCATCTCCCGGACCTGCCGCCTGTTTCCTGAGGGCGGCTTCACGAATGACCGCCGGTATGTCCCGCAGCGAGACCGTCTTGCCTGTCGACATGACGACCAACCTCTCGATCGTGTTTTCGAGCTCCCTGACATTGCCCGGCCAGGTATACTGCATGAGCAGGTTCAGTTCGTCGGCGCTGATCTCCGCAGATTTTCGGTTCTCTTTGTTGTATTTTCCCATGAAAAAATCGGCTAGGAAGGGTATGTCTTCTTTCCTGTCCCGAAGCGGAGGAAGATATATCGGCACAACGTTCAGCCGGTAATACAGGTCCTCTCTGAAGTTGCCGCTTCCGACCAGTTTCTCAAGGTCCCTGCTGGTTGCCGCAATAAGCCTCACATCCACCGTGATGGTCTTTTCACCGCCGACCCGCTCGAACTCCTTCTCCTGCAGCACCCTCAGGATCTTGGGCTGAAGCGAAAGCGGAAGGTCGCCGATCTCATCGAGGAATATGGTCCCGGTATGCGCCAGCTCAAAGCGTCCCTTCCTCAGGGCCATGGCCCCGGTAAAGGCCCCCTTTTCATGGCCGAAGAGCTCAGACTCGAGCAGTCCTTCAGGGATCGAGGCACAATTGAATTTAATAAAAGGATTCTTTGCCCGCGGGCTCATATAATGAAGCGCCTTGGCAATAAGCTCCTTCCCGGTCCCGCTTTCACCCCGGAGCAGGACATTCGCCCGCGACGGGGCCACCCTGTGCACAGACTCGAACACCTCCTGCATACGGTCGGAATGACCGATGATATTTTCGAGCCGGTATTTGCCCTTGAGCTGATGCTTCAGGTTCTCTCGTTCCTGGTTGAAGGCTTCGCGCTCCTTTTCAACCTCCATATGGAGCTTTATGGACTGGGCCATCAGGGAGGCGATGATCTTGAGCAGCTTGATGTCTTCCTCAAAGGATATGCCTTTTGTGTCATAGAGGCGGTCCACGTTCAGGACACCGAGTATCTCTGTCTTGAACTTGACCGGCACGCAGAGGAAGGCCACCTTCTCTTTCTTTATATTGACCCTGGAGCCGGTCTTGTTTAAGAACATGGGCTCGTCCCCGATATTGGGGATGACGATAGGCGAACCGAGCTTTGCGACCCGCCCGATGATGCCCTCGCCGAGGCTGTAGGTGCCTTTTTTGAACTCATCCTCGGACAGGCCATGGGCGGCAATGACCGATACCTCATTGCCGCTGCGTAAGGAGACCGTCCCGCGGTTCATATCAAGGTATTCGGCAAGGACACGCAGGACGCCCCGGAGGTTCAGCCGGAGATTCAGGGATGAGCTCAGGAGCTTGCTGATCTCGTACAGGGCGGTAAGCTGAATGGTCCTGTAGTCCCGTGACGGGTGTCTGGGTTGTGACGGCGGTGTCGTAATTACAGTATCCTCCCGGTAGTGATAGGCATGATATATATTCTATTTTTTGCGGGGCATTTGTCCAGTGATTTAGCAGGCGGATCCGGCAGGTGAGTCTGCCGGTATCAGCCTGGCTGAACACCCTGCCTGATAAAGAGGCAGTCCTGCTTAATAACAAGGCAGAAGAGCGGGGCGGTCAGCCGGCATCTTCCTGATATTAAAGATAATATGCCCTGGCAAGCTTCTTGTTATAGTATTGGCATGTCTGTACTGATCCTGAAGAACGTCCGCAACGAGGGGCCGGGGACCATAGAGAATTTTCTCCTGGCCCGCGCAGTACCGTATTCGATCGCTGACTGCCAGACCGACGGCGTACCCGTTGCCCCGGATGCCGATACGCTGGTGATCATGGGCGGACCGATGAGCGTCAACGAGGCCGGCGTCCTTCCCTATATCGCGGACGAGATCGCCCTGGCGGCAGAATATATGAAAAAAGGGAAGAAGGTCCTCGGCATCTGCCTGGGGGCGCAGGTCATGGCAAAGGCGCTGGGGGCCCGGGTCTATCCCGGTCCAGAAAAAGAGATCGGCTGGTACGACCTGGAGCTTGTGGATGCCGGGCTTAGTGACCCGCTGCTGAAGCTGCTCAGCCTGCAGCAGGGGGCCGGCGGACCCGAGCAGGGACTGAGGGTCTTCCATTGGCATGGGGAGACCTTCGACATACCCGAGGGTGCCGGAAGGCTGGCGGCATCAGCGCTCTACCCCAACCAGGCC
>SCQH01000105.1 GCA_004321925.1 Nitrospirota bacterium
GAGCCTCATTGTTTCCACGGTGATCAGGAACCATGTCAAGGCGATCAATCCGCGCATCAAATCCCTGAACTTCCTCAATAATGTCCTTGCCAAGGCAGAGGCAAAGGAACGGGGTGCTTATGAAGCGATCATGCTCAATACAGAGGGATATCTTACTGAAGGGACCGTCTGTAATATTTTTTTTGTCAGGGACGGGAAGCTCTGCACCCCTTCAGTGGATGCCGGCATACTGGATGGCATAACCCGTGATATCGTCATTGGACTGGCAGCACAGGCAGGGATGGATATATCAGAGGGCCTTTTTCTGCCCTCTGATATGTTGCAGGCCGAGGAGGTCTTTTTCACCAACACGACGGCCGAGGTCATGCCGGTCTGCCGTGTCGAGGACAGGGTGTATCAGGCAGGTGCGCATGCTGCTGAGTTCAGAAGGCTGTATGGCGCTGCGGTTCTGCGGTACATCACGGAGGCGAAAAACGGGCGGCGACGTTAAAAGAAACTGATCCGGCTCACTCAGGGATCGTCAGGAACAGCGACACGGAAAGTATGCTGAACAGGCAGGGCATGATCCAGGCTGCAAGGATCGGATGGAGGATGCCGGCATAGCCCATTGAAAGAAAAAAGGCGTAACTGAAGCCATAGACAAGGCTTATGATAAGCCCCAACCCTGCGCTCAGCATGCCCCCGCCGAGGCCTATCCGCAGGGACAGGGATATGCCCAGGAGCATCATGAAGATGTTGATCAGCGGGAACGATATCTTTGAATTGATGTCAACGGCAAGCTTGATGTTCCTGAATCCCGCATTTTTGAGCCGCTGCATATAGCGGTATAACTCGGCAATATCCATCTCTTCGGTAGTTTTCATTGCCTGAGAGAAGAGGTCGGGCGATTCCAGGACCGGGTAGGGAAGGGTCTTACGTTTCTGTATTGCTCCGGTCTCCATATCATACGATGTCACCGTCTCAAGTATCCAGGTCCTGCCGTCCCAGTATGCACTTTCAGCGGTTATCCTTTCTCTGAGAAAGTCTTTTCCAAGGACAAAGATCTGAATGCCTTTTGCCAGCTTTTTCTCGGTATTATAGACCTCGATCTTTACCGGGGACCCGTCAGTGCTCCTGAGCCAGAGCCTGCCGTTGTCAAAGACGATCTTCTTGGTGCTGCCCTCGAGGTAGTTCTTTATATCAACAGACCTTCTGGTGAAGTCCGGGACCACAACCTCCCCGACGACAAAGGCGCCTATGCTGAGAAGTACCCCTACCGTAATGAAAGGATAGAACAGGGACGTCAGCTTCCCCCCCGCTGCCTTGACCGCGATGATCTCTTTTCGCCGGGAGGCCTGGCTGAAGATGAACATGCCTGATATCAGGACCGACATCGGGAGGAGATAGAGAAAATATTTCGGGATCGTGTAGGCCGCATACAGTATCAGGCTGGCGGCTGACGGCTTGCCGGGCAGGAACCCCTGGATCTTGCCGGTCAGGTCCATAAGGCTGAAGATGCCTGAGAGCCCGGCGACGAGCAGGCATAAGAGGACAAAAAACTCCCGGAGATAAAGGCGCTGGATGATCGTCACCGGATACTTTCCCTCCGGTAAAGGAACATGCCGAATATGCTGAGCAGTACGGTTGTGGCCCAGGCCCCGACATAGTGGGGGACCATGGAGTTCATGGCAAGGTTCTCGCAGTATATCTGGAGGACATAGTACGTGGTAAAAACCAGAAGGCCAAGGGCCAGTCCCAGCAGTTTACCGGACTTGCCGGACATCAGGGCAAGCGGCGGGGCCAGGAACATCAGCACGAGACATACTGCCGGAAGCAACAGCCTGCGGTGAAACTCAAGGTAAAAAGAGAGCTGCTCCTTCCGGTCATCTGTCCGGTGAATCCGCTCCAGCAGTTCCCCTGGGGTCAGTTCCATTTTTTTGAAGGCAGGCACCGTTGTATACAGGTTCATGCTGAACCTGTACCGGTCAAAAAAAAGCTCGATAATATCGTTCCCTTTAATGATATTTATATAACCGCTGCTGAGGTGTAACCCAAGTGTTGCATCGGTTTCCATGAAAAATCTGCCCTCTTTTGCCATCAGTACCTTTGGCTCGTCCTTGCTCCTGTTGTCATAAATAAAGATGTCCTCGAGCACATCTGAGGCATTTTTACCCTTTACAAGGACCACCAGGTCTTTCAGTGAGGTATTGAATGTGCCGGCCTCGATCGCGAGGGCAGCCTTGGCGGCTATGATCCTGGAAACCTCATCTTTCAGCATGATGCTGCTTTTGGGGGCCAGGTAAAAGCTGATGACGATGCTAAAGAGGAACCCGATGAACGTCAGGAGCATGACGGGCCTGGAGATCCTGAAAAAACTCATACCGCTGGCCTTCAAAATGATGATCTCATTGTCCATGATCATTCTGCCGTATACAATGATGGGGGCGAGCAGGAGAGACATCGGGATGGTAAGGATGAGGAGCTGCGGCTGGAGGTAGAGTATCAGCCTGGCCATATCACCGGCAGTCGTCCCGATGCCTGAGAGCACCCTGCTGAGCTTCAGGATCTTTTCCATCATAAGGATCGAGTTCAAAAAGGCAACGATGAGCAGCAGGGTTATGAAAAGCTCCTTAAGCATGGAACGGTATATAATCCTGATCATGGTGGACATTTTAACATAAAGCTTCTTACATTAATGCAACCGGCAGTCTTTTATTGTTCCGGCCACTGTCTTATATTTTCAAGCTAACTGTTGAAAATTAGATACAGATTATGAGATATTTTTAATAATTCCCGTATGGTAATAAAAGTATATAACCCACTGTT
The DNA here is from genome assembly GCA_004321925.1 of Nitrospirota bacterium. Classification (GTDB taxonomy): domain Bacteria; phylum Nitrospirota; class Thermodesulfovibrionia; order Thermodesulfovibrionales; family UBA6898; genus PALSA-1316. Next base: position 2,806 of record SCQH01000105.1, read on the forward strand.
ATTGCTTGCTAAATTGACATATTCCCTTGAGTGAATGCAGTTGGCCCTGTTTTTGCAGAACATAGTATGAAATAAATATCGTTTCCAGTCACAAGCGGTTAGAAAAGCTTATTAAGGTATTAATAAATCTTGACAAAACAGACGCTGAAATGATATAAATTTTGGACATTAAACAGGGCAAATGAAGTCAAGACTATATTCGTTGACCACTGTTTCCATGGGAAACAGAAAATTTTACAGGGAGGTGATAATAAGGTCAATAGGCAGTACAGTAATTCGCACGGTTTATTTCAAAAACTCCGCCCTTGGCGGACAAAATAATATGTTAGGGAACGGGTTACGGCAGTTGTATCGCTACTGTTTTCTAACCTCTACCTTTAAAGAAGGAGGGATAGTACATTGAAAAAGTTTTTAGCTATTATTTTAGGCGCAATGTTTATCATGAGTTTTGCAGCAAGCGCATTCGCTATTCATGCTGAGATCCCGGCAGAGACATCGGCAATCGTAGCAAAGGGCGCAACCCAGATCACCCTTGGTGGTGAGCTGAGGTTCAGAGGTTGGTACCAGAAGAACATTACCAGTGCCTTCGCACCAGCTTCAACAACATCACAGGCATGGTACGACACGAGGGTCAGGCTCAGCGTCGATGCTAACGTGGCTCCCGGCGTTCAGGGCTACCTGCAGCTCGAATCAGGCGACAGCGCTACATCAGATGTCAACAACTGGGGTAACTTCAACCAGAAGACCCCTGGTTTCAACATCCTGCAGTCTTGGATCCTTTACAAGGGAACCGGCCTCCTGGGCTTTGGTTCAGGCCTGAAGGTCGGCCATATGCCTCTTGCCCTTGGCGAGAAGCAGTTCTTCGATCACACCAGGTTCGGCGATGATGCGATCGTCTTCTTCATGGATCCTACCAAGGAGATGCATATCGGCCTTCTCACCGTTAAGTTCGCCGGTGACGGCAACAGCCACAAGGCTATTCCTCTTGCAGGCGTTCCTGCAAGCGGCCTGTCTGGCAGCGCAGCTGACAACACCAATGACACTGACGGTTATGTTGCTCTTATCACCTACAAGCTTGATGGCAAGAACACAATCGGTGCCAACTACACCTATGTCAACAATTCTGATGCAGAGCTGACCCTCCAGAACCTTGGCCTTCATGCAAACGGCAATATCTCTGGTTTCGGTTACAAGGCTGAGGGAGACATTCAGTTCGGCGAGTTCGGTTCTTCAAAGTTCAAGGGTCTTGCACTTCTTGTCGCTGCTAACTACATGATCGATCCTGCTAACATCAGGGCGAGCTTTGCTTATGGTAGCGGTAATGACGGCGGCTCAGACATCAAGGCCTTTATTCCGTTCGTCAGCGAAGTCCAGAACTACACCCTTATTTATGAATACAGAGTTGCAACAACTTGCGGAGCAAAGGCAACCGGTCTCTGCAATACCACCTACTTCAACGTTGGTGCAGACTTTACCCCTGTTAAGGATGTCAAGGCATCGATCGATGGCTACATCCTCAGGGCTTCCAAGGCAGCAGGCTCAAAAGAGGCTGGCTGGGAAGTTGACGGCAAGGTTGCTTACAACGTAGCAAAGAACCTTACCTATCAGGTTGACGCCGGTTACTTCAAGGCAGGCGACTTCTACGGTACAGCAAATAAGGGCGTATCGATCCTCAGACACATGATGACCCTTAGCTTCTAAGTTAAAACCTCAGGGTTTTTAAAAGGCGGTCCTTTCAGGACCGCCTTTTTTTTCTTTAAAATCCGCATAACGGTACGGTATAGTAGACAGATGACTGCCATAAAAACTATTCTGAAAAAATTCAGCACCCGGAGAATTCTCGTTATCGGCGACCTGATCCTCGATCACTATATCTGGGGAAAGGTCACCAGGATATCACCCGAGGCGCCGGTCCCTGTCGTTGAGGTGACCCGTGAGAGTTTTATGCCGGGTGGCGCGGCCAATGTTGCCCGGAATATAACGGCTCTGGGCGGCAGGGCAACGGTTATCGGCCTGGCCGGCAAGGACAGGGCCGGAGAGACGCTGATCTCGATCCTCCAGCAGGAAGGCGTTAACTGCGAGGGGGTTTTTGAGACAGGACGGCCGACGACCGTAAAGGCAAGGGTGATAGCCAATAATCAGCAGGTGGTGCGGTTCGACCTGGAGGACAAGCGGTATATGGACGGCCGGACCTTGGGCAATGTCCTGGACTATATTGATTCTGCCTCTGACGCATTCGATGCCATAATCATTTCCGATTACAAAAAGGGCATGGTCACTGCCGAGTTGGTCAAGAGGATCATCAAAAGGACGAAGACGCGCAATACCTTCATCGCGGTCGATCCCAAGATAGGCCATTTTGATTTTTATCGTGGGGTATCGCTTATCACGCCGAACCTCATGGAGGCCGCAAGCGGGTCCGGCATTGACATCAGGGACGAGGCCTCGCTGCTGAAGGCCGGGAGAAGACTGATAAGGGATCTCAGATGCAGGGCGGTACTGATCACCCGGGGAGAGCAGGGGATGAGCCTCTTTAATGAAGACGGGGTCATCCATATCCCTACGGTTGCCAGAAAGGTCTACGACGTTACCGGAGCAGGGGATACGGTCATTGC
>SCQH01000106.1 GCA_004321925.1 Nitrospirota bacterium
TGTGGAAACCAAGTCGGAGCTGACTGGCAATTTTACGAAAATAAGGAAATGGAACTTGTTCTTCCTATTTCTGATTAGGACCGTTTTTTCTCTTGACAGCTGGGGGCCTTATAAGTGTTAGATGCGCTTGTTTGCCTCATTTGCATTTTTCTATTTCCGTTGAATCTCGTTTATTGCTTCTTCTGCCCTGAGCCGTACTATTTCCTCGCGGTCCTGGGCAAGCAGTTGTAAAGTAGGTAATGCCTTTTTATCCCCAATCCGACCAAGCGAAAATGCCGTCCACATACGCACGTATTGATCAGGGTCTTTAGAAGTTTCTATTAAGACATCCTGAACTGATGGGTCATTGAGAAGACCCAAAAAGTGCGCAGCGACTGATCGCACGTTGGGATTTTGATGTTTGATTGCAGTCAAGAAAGGAGCTTTCCCATATGCCTTGAGCTTTCTCGCTGCAGCCATATGACGTCCTATGTCATTGTCGCCCAGCATTTCTATTAAAGCTGGGATATCACTAGGGACGGATTTATCTTCTGAACTATAGGCGATAGTAGCAGCCACAATAATACAGAATAGTGGAACAATGAAGATTCGTTTTCGAACATGTAATTTCTTCTCAGTAACAAAACCGTCTTTCATCGAAAAATAATAAACTGAGAGCATTGACAACATTGTTAATCCAACTGCGACCCACAGCATTTTTGTAAACCCGGCGATCACAGCAACAGGGAAAGATAATGTAAAGCACATTACTAATACGGCAAAAATATTCTTGTTAGCCCTCCTTAACATGAATAGGGGTGAGAGCAGCAGCCCAAGCATACCACCATAAATTGCACCAATATATGGTCCAGCAGTCAAGTCAACTGACAACGCCATTGTCATGGTCAGTCCTGCAATTGAGCCAAGTGACAGGCCAGCTACAATACAAAATAAAATGATGATTATTGCTTCCATTTATTCGGATCGATGTCTATGCTGATCATGTTGGTCTAGCCCTTTATATATATTCCTGCATCTAACATATATTAGACGTATTCTTTACTATTGAATTGCCTGGATTCGGCATAGTCAATTATATGCTGCACTTCGCCTATTATTAACTTTTCGTGGAAGCTCTGTATTTACCCAAGGGTGATCACCAATTATAACTTATACTATTTCGCGGATTTTGAAAAGAGCGGGAAAATAGTTCGGGCCTGGAGATTTAATACACCGACCGTGAGATATGTTATTATGGAGAAAGTATTTTATTTTCTTTTTCACCTGGAATTTAGGAGGCTTTAATGAAGATCGTGCTGCTTGGTGCGCCTGGCTCCGGCAAGGGGACGCAGGCCAAGAAGCTTATGGAAAAGTACTCGATACCCGAGATCTCGGCCGGAGAGATGTTGCGGAAGGCAGTGGCCGACGGCAGCCAGTTCGGCAAGGATGCCAAGGTCTATATGGAAAAAGGAGAGCTTGTGCCTGACAGCATCGTGCTCGGCATGATCCATGGCCGCCTGAAAAAGGAAGATTGCAAGAAAGGCTTTATCATCACCGGGTTCCCGCGCAATGACTCCCAGGCAGTGGCACTGGACAAGATGCTCTCGGTGATCAGCGCCCCTGTCTCTGTTGCCGTAAGCATTGACGTTCCGAGGGAGGAGCTGGTCAAAAGGATGTCGGGCAGGAGGATATGCAAGTCCTGCGGCGAGGTTTTTAATATATATTCTCTGCCTCCGAAGATAGATGGGATCTGCGATATCTGCAAAGGAAGCTTTTACCAGAGGGACGACGACAAGGAAGAGACGATCCTGAAACGGCTTACTGTCTATGATGCTCAAAAGACATCTTTGATCGACTATTACAAAAAGAAGGGGATCCTTAAATCAATTACCGGCTCGGTCACGGTCACGGCCATTTTCCAGAAGGTCTGCGCCGCGGTCGAAGGAAAGTAGGACAGACATATCCGGATCAGAGATTAAAGACGCATTCCCTGCAGGTCTCTGAGCGTTTCTCGCCCTTGCAGAGGCCTGATATGCCGTGATGGCAGAGGGCGAAGTCATATTTAAGCGGGTCTTCCGGATCGAATTTTTTCAGCGCCTCTGTTATCTCTACCGCCATTTTCCAGTCCTGTGATTTCCGTGACGATAGACCGAGGCAGCGTGAGATCTTTGCGATATGCGTATCAAGCGGGATGACCAGTCTGTTCTTGGGGATCCCCTGCCATATGCCAAGATCGATGTCCCTGTCCCGGATCATCCAGCGCAGGAACAGGACCGCCCTCTTGCAGGCGCTGCCATTGGCCGGGGAGGAGAAGAACTGGAGCAGCCCGGCCGGGTGAAGGTCCCTGCCGTATATTGGCGCAGTGTCGACGCTGAGCATTGCCTCCATAAAACTGGCTAGGGCAGGCCCGATGTCGAGGTCCCCGTCGTGATATCCTTTCCTGAAAAGGTTTCCCAAAGAGCCGTGCTCCTGCAGGACCTTCTTCAGGATGAATAAAAGGCAGAGGATGTCCTCGTTCTCATTAAAACGGTACTTGATGCCCGAGAGGAGCTTCTTCTGTTTTCGAAGGTCAGCCCCCAGGATGAAATCATGAGGACTTGAGCCCATCTTCGAGAAGATCTCCTCGAGCACTGCCTTGAACAACCCGACCTTCCCGTAGGCAAGACATGAGGCAATGAAAGCGGCCATCTCCTGATCGCTTTTCTTTTTATATCGGTGCGGAAATTCTATCGGGTCATGCAGGAGCCGCTCTTTGAAATCGTACTGCCGGTAAAACCTCTCGAGGACCTTCTTTAACGCTGGAGCACTGCCGGGGCGCTGCGCTACCACTGCACTGATCTGGCCCGCTCGATGAAGAGCCTCACTTTTGCATGCTCTTTCCTGCCTTTGCTCAGTTCAACCCCGCTGCTGACATCCACCGCATAGGGCTTTACGTATCTGACCGCCTCGATGACATTGTCCGGCGTCAGCCCTCCGGAGAGGATGATCCGGCCGAACTGCTTTGCCTCAAGGGCTATGTCCCAGTTGAAGACCTGCCCTGTCCCGCCATGCAGCTCCTTGCTGTAGGTATCAAGGAGGAAGGCCGCTACCAGGTCCTTGTAATCCATGACCGCATCAAGGCTCTCAAGGGATTTCACCCTGATAGCCTTGAGCACGTTCCTTTTGAAGGCCCTGCAGGTCCCGGGGGTCTCCTCGCCATGCAGCTGCAGCAGGTCGATCCCCGTGGCAGAGACAATATCTTCGACGGTGCTGACGGGTTCATTCACAAAGACACCGACGGTCGTGACGAAAGGAGGGAGTATTCTGATGATATCCGCGGCATCCCGGGGCGGGATATAACGCGGACTCTCTTTGACAAAGACAAAACCGAGGGCATCGGCACCGGCATCGACCGCTGCCTTTGCATCCTCTTGATTTGTTATGCCGCAGATCTTTACCTTTACCATAATATGAAAGGGGCGGACCTCGCGGTCCGCCCCTGATCTCTCCGTGCTCCTATTCTATGACCGGCAGTTCTTTCAGTGCCTCTTTGATCTTCTCGTCAGGATATTCATAATCGACAAGCTTGCCTGCAAGGAAATCCTGATACGCGGTCATGTCCAGATAACCATGGCCGCTGAGGTTGAAGAATATGGTCTTCTGCTTCCCTTCTTCCTTTGCCTTCATCGCCTCGTCGATCGCCCCTTTTATGGCATGGGAGCTTTCGGGTGCGGGGATGATACCCTCTGTCTTTGCGAAGGTTATCGCTGCCTCGAAGACACCTGTCTGGCCGTAGGCAACCGCCTCTATCAGCTTATCGTGATAGAGCTGGCAGATGAGGGGTGAGTCCGCATGATACCGCAGTCCTCCTGCATGGATGCCGGGAGGCATGAAGTTATGGCCGAGGGTATACATCATCATCAGCGGGGTCAGGCCTGCCGTGTCCCCGAAATCATATCTGAACTCGCCCTTGGTGAGCGTCGGGCAGGAGATCGGCTCGACCGCAACGACCCTGACATTCTTCCCCTGTATCTTGTCCTGAAGGAACGGGAAGCTCACGCCGCCGAGGTTGCTCCCTCCTCCGCAGCAGCCGATGACAACGTCCGGATAGTCACCGACAAGCGCAAACTGTTTTTTGGCCTCAAGGCCGATGACCGTCTGATGGAGCAGGACATGGTTAAGGACTGAACCGAGCGCATAATTCGTATCGTCGTGCGTGGCAGCATCCTCGACCGCCTCAGAGATCGCCATACCAAGACTGCCGGGGCTGTCCGGGGTTGCCTCGAGGATCTTCCTGCCGGTGTTCGTCACCGTGGAAGGGCTCGGATGCACGGTAGCGCCCCAAGTCTCCATGGCGATCCTCCGGTAGGGCTTCTGGTCGTAACTGACCTTGACCATATAGACCGTGACCTCAAGGCCGAAGAGGCTCCCGGCAAGGGCCATGGATGAGCCCCACTGGCCTGCGCCGGTCTCTGTGGCTATCCTCCTGATGCCGGCGGCCTTATTATAGTAGGCCTGCGGAATGGAGGTATTGGGCTTATGGCTCCCGGCGGGGCTCACGCCCTCATATTTGTAATATATCTTTGCCGGTGTCCCGAGTGCCTTTTCGAGCCTGTGGGCCCGGTAAAGCGGGGAGGGTCTCCAGAGTGCATAGATGTTCAGGACCTCCTCGGGTATGTCGATCCAGCGCTGGGTGGAGACCTCCTGCTCGATGAGCGACATAGGGAATATGGCGCTCAGGTCCTGCGGACCGATGGGCTGCTTTGTTCCCGGATGCAGCGGCGGCTTCGGCTTGTTCGGCATGTCGGCCATAATGTTGTACCACTGCTTGGGGATCTCTCTGTCAGGCAATACGACCTTTGTCTCTTGCATCTTCGTCCTCCGGAAATTTGAATTATCAGCAAAGCGAAGACCCCGGCCCTTTCCCGGCGCGGGTCAATAGGTTACGATAGCATACCTCCCGGGAAAAATTGCAATAATTAAATGCAGGCCGTGTGTGATATAATTCGGGAAAAAGCAGTACCGGAGGTTCCATGAGGCTTCATCAGAATATCTTGACATTGATAGGCAATACCCCGCTGGTCAGGATCAACCATATGACAGGACCTGACGATGCCGAGGTCTGGGCAAAGCTCGAAGGCTGCAACCCCGGCGGATCGGTCAAGGACAGGATAGCCCTCAGCATGATCGAGGGGGCGGAGAAGGATGGAAAGCTTAAGCCCGGCGGGACTATCGTCGAGCCGACGAGCGGAAACACCGGCATAGGGCTTGCCATGGTTGCGGCGATCAAGGGTTATAAGATGATCCTGACCATGCCGGACACCATGTCCATGGAACGCCGCCAGATGCTTCAGGCCTACGGGGCCGAGATCGTCCTGACCGAAGGGAAAAAGGGCATGAAGGGAGCTGTCGATAAGGCCGCAGAGCTTCAGCAGGAAAATCCCTCTTATTTCATGCCGCAGCAGTTTGAGAACTGCTATAACCCCGACGTCCATATGAGGACCACTGCGCCTGAGATCATGGCTGACCTTGGCATGGTGCCTGACGGTTTTGTTGCCGGGGTCGGGACCGGCGGGACGATCACCGGTGCCGGACAGGTCTTCAGAAAGGCAAAGCCCGGCATCTGGATCGCTGCCATCGAGCCCGCATCCTCCCCTGTGCTTGCAGGCGGAAGCCCGGGGCCGCATAAGATAGCAGGCATCGGCGCAGGATTTGTGCCGGGTGTTCTCGACACAAAGATCTATGACGAGCTCATCCCGGTTTCTGATAATGATGCGGCCGAAACCGCCAGGGAACTGGCTATTAAAGAGGGCATCCTTGCCGGGATCTCCTCAGGCGCAGCCCTCTGGGCAGGCCTCAGGGTCGCAAAAAAGCTCGGGAAGAATAAAAAGGTGGTTGTCATATTCCCTGACAGGGGCGACCGCTACCTCAGCACCGGGCTTTTTAATCCAGCTTAAGCAAAAAGCATAGGGCAAAGAGCATAGAGCAAAAAAAATAAAGAGAAGAATAAGGCTGGGCAGGGCATTCTCTCTCATTCTCGGTCCCGGCAAGAACGCCGGGGCCTCCGAGGCTTTTACCTGATTATTCTCATAAGAATTTCATTTCGGAATATCGGTAAAAGAATCCGTTCGAATACCCCACCCCGCCTTATTCTCTTTAGTTTTGAGTTCTTAATTCTTAGTTTTTAGTTAATGAAGAACAGAGTTTTCTCCATAACTTAAAACTCAAAATTCAAAACTTCTTTTGCTTTATGCTGCTCCTCACACTTCACTTTTTACACCTCACGATTTACGTTCTTTTTTTACTCTATGCGCTATGCTCTATGCTTTCTCTGTGACAGCCTGACAAAACAGAGGCGTGGCAATGGCATGTGAGCGGATTCTTTTACCGATATTCCGATAGGATTTATTTCATCAGGTAAAAGCCTCGGAGGCCCCGGCCATTTCCCAGGGGCCGAGAATGAGCGAACATGTCGTTGCCGCGCCGTGCACTACATGTGGACACGGGCAGCAGCATAGAGGTATAGATTAGTTATATTCATCGATTTTATAAAATAAATTAATGTCGTGCAAGGCCGGTCTTCTTAGCCACAGCGGCAACTGCCTGAGCCACTGAATGGACAACGCTCCGGTCAAAGATGCTCGGGATGATGTAATCCTCATGCAGTTCGTTCTCTGCAATGGTATGGGCGATCGCTGTTGCTGCTGCGAACTTGACCTGTTCATTGACCCCGCGGGCCCGGACATTGAGCAGCCCCCTGAAGATGCCCGGGAAGCTGAGCATATTATTGATCTGGTTCGGGTAATCCGACCTGCCTGTGGCGAGCACCCTCACCAGCGGAAGGGCGTCTTCCGGGGATATCTCGGGTTCGGGGTTTGCAAGCGCAAAGACCACCGGATGTTTTGACATCCGCCTGACATCGTCCGGCGTAATGACATTCGGCCCTGAGAGGCCGATGAAGACATCAGCGCCAACAAGTGCATCGGAAATGCTGCCTTTGATCATGCGGGGGTTCGTCCTGGCAGCCAGTCTGCTTTTATAGATGTTCATGCCTGCTTTTCGCTTGCGGTAGATGGCGCCGGTCCTGTCGCAGACGATAATGTCCTTGACCCCGTATGCCGAGAGCATAAGGGCGTTGGCTGCTCCTGCTGCGCCGGCCCCTGAAATGACGACCCTGAATTTCTTTATGTCTTTTTTATAGAGACGTGCCACATTGATGAGGGCCGCCAGCACAACAACAGCAGTGCCGTGCTGGTCATCATGAATGACCGGGATATTCAGCTCTTCCCTCAGTCTGGTTTCGACCTCGAAACATCTCGGGGCTGAAATATCCTCCAGGTTGATCCCTCCGAAGGGGATGGCTATATTCCTGACTGTGGCAATGATCTCCTCTGTGTCTTGTGTGGCCAGCGCGATCGGGAAGGCGTCAATGCCTGCGAACTCCTTGAAGATCATGGCCTTGCCTTCCATGACCGGCATCGCGGCCTCCGGCCCTATGTTGCCGAGCCCCAGCACAGCGCTGCCGTCGGTGATGATGGCGACCGCGTTCCCCTTGATGGTATAGCGGTAGGCATGATCCCTGTTCTGATGGATGTCCATGCAGACCCGTGCAACACCGGGGGTATAGACCTTTGAAAGGTCGTTCCTGTCCCTGACCGTTATCTTGTTATGTATCTCGATCTTGCCGCCCTCGTGCACGGAAAAGGTGCGGTCCATCACCCGCAGGACCTTTACCCCTGAAATAGCCTTTATTGCCCTGACCAGGATCTTTTCATGAGCTTCATCCCGTGCATTGATCGTGATCTCCCGGATGATCTTGCCTTTTTCTGAGCCGACAATGTCCACGGAGCCGAGGTCGCCGCCTTCTTTGCTGATGGCAGTCGCTATCTTCGCAAACATGCCTATCCGGTTCTCTATCTCCACTTTCAGAAGAATACTGTAACTTGGGCTTGGCTTATGCAGCATATGCGTTTCCCTTTCTTATGGTCATTTTCTTTATGCTACTCTTTTTTATGCTCACCGTCTATACCTATTGACGCGAGCCATTCAAAGATCTCTCTGCGTGCGAGTTTCGCGTTCAGGCCATACCACTGTTTCCTGGCTTTGGGATGGTCGTCCAGGGCTGTCTTGAATCTCCTGAAGGCCCCCTTGCCCTCAAGGATCTCAAGCAGATCCTTTTTCAGGTCCGGGTCGTCGACCAACTCTGTAAATTCCTTCATCGCTTCATAGCCGCCCCGTGACTGCCTTTCGGGAACCCTCGCATACTGCTCGGGCTGGCGCAAAAAGATATCCAGGGCCAGCTCCACCTCATCTTCGATCCATTCCGGCACTGTGAAATCATGATCAAGCTCTACTTCGTCATACTCCGCCAGATCATCATCGAAATTCTCCTCAAGCAGACCATGCGCCCTCGCTATGATATCTTCTGAGAGGATGATAATGTCGCCGGTTTCCCTGTCCAGAAAATAATCAAAGGCCTCACGCTCGATATCCTCCATCGCCTTCTGGAGCTCATCGAGGTCGATCCTAAGCCTTTTCACTGAGCCTCATCAGCAGGTCATACAGGGCCGGATACTCTGCCCTCTCCTGCCGTATCTCTTCTGTCAGATAAGCCAGGGCCTGCGGCAGATATTTGAGGAAATAGGTCTTGCCCTTCTGCCTTGAGAGGAATCCGTAGGCGCCGAGGGCCTGCATATGCCTCTGCAAAGAGCAGGGGACCACTGTCCGCATGAAGTCATCAGCATCAAAGGACGGGCCTGCCTTCTCCTGCCTTTTCGTGACATAATGATCCAGCAGGCGGGCCCTCATATCGTCTTGCAGCCTGAAATAAGGATCGAACAATATCGAGGCAAGATCATAAGCAGCCGGCCCTATGCGCGCGCCCTGGTAATCGATGAGACGCGGCGTGTCCCCTTGGAAGACCATGATGTTCAGGGACTGAAAGTCGCGGTGTATGACGGTCTTACCGAATGAATCCACCCTTTTTGCGAGCAGCTCGAAATCCTCTTTGAGAAGAGCGTTACCTGAGACATCCATCCCCATGAGCCCCTCCAGGAAATGGGTTGCAAAATAATCTGTTTCCCAGCGCAGATGGCCAAAATCGAAGATCCGTGACTGAAGCAGCGGGCAAGCATGCAGGTCATCCGTCAACCCTGTATGGAGTGTGATCAGTATATCGAGCACCCTTTGGTATATTTTTTCGATTGCTGCAGGCTCCTTTCGGAACTTGAGCCAGGAATAAAGAGAGATATCCCCGAGGTCCTCAAAAAGCGCCTCTCTTCTTTCAAGGTCAACTGCGATGAGCTCAGGGACAGGGATACTGAATCGCTTAAAGAAGCGTGAATAGGCCACCTGCCTCTCAAAATCCGGGTCAGCCTCAGTGGTCTGCATCAGGACCGCCCTTTTTTCTCCGGAAGAGACCCTGAAGTAGGTCCTGTCGGAACCGCCATGCCCGATGAGGGAGATATCAGGCGTTTCAGTAAAATAATCATTTAATATCGATGAGTTAGCGTATTTTGCCGGGAGACTTTGATCCCCTTTGCTCTCAGGGATGTTCAGGATGAGGTCAGGCCCTGCCATTATGCGGTCTTTGAGGACCGCCTTCCCCTTTACCACTGTTCCGGGAAGCAAAATAGATCTGGATATTGAGGCCGGCCCCTCGAATATGCAATCCTTCTCTATCACGGTCAGCGCACCAATGTCCAGCAGACCGCAATCGGCTGAGGGATCGATATAGATCGACTCCCCCTCGCTTCTCAGAGCAGCAAATACAGCATCGGCGTAGGCAGATGGGTTCCCTATATCGCTCCAGGAGCAGCCGGTTACATCGAGGGTCCCGATCTTTTTCCCTGTGGAGGCGGCGCTGAGCCATGCATCCACGATATTTGATGGCCCCTTAGGCAGGAATCTCAGGAATTCAGGCGAATAGACGGCTATCCCGGTGAAGGCTGTCCGGAAAAGATCAGTGACCTTTTCCGGATGCTCCCTGCCGACATATCTGAGCTGCCCCTGCTCATCGATCCAGACATTTGAATGATCAGGATGAGCATGGACCGCAAGGGTGACAAGGTTATCCGAGGTCATATGATGCTCAAGGAGCAGTTCGATATCGATGTCCGAGATAATATCGGCATTATGCAGCAGAAATACTGACTCCTGAAGCATCCTGGCTGCGTTTCTGACCGCTCCCCCTGTTCCGAGTATCTCCTCTTCATGGAAGAGCACTATTTTTTCTGAATAGCGGGAACCCTCTGCCCACTGCCTGATCATCTCCCCCTTATAATGTGAATTAATGCCGATCTTGCCAAGAGGAAGGCGGCCGATCTTTTCAATGACCCTCTCGATCGCAGGTCTTCCGAGGATGGGGAGCAGTGGCTTGGGGATAAGGTCGGTGAGGGGCCTGAGCCTTTCCCCATAGCCGGCAGCAAGTACAAAGGCGTTGATCTTTTTCACGGGTAAAGCAGGTAGTTCTTACGGACTTTTTTATTGAATTCAGTCAGTCCGTCCTTCCAGGCCGCCTCCGTATCCCTGAGGCTGCGGCCGGCTTCTATATCTTTTCTGAGCCTGTCATCCCCGGCAAGTATATCAAAGGGAAGAAGCCTCTCCTCATATTCGTAGGGCGGCTCTTTCCAGAGACGCTGCCCGGGATAAAGGTCATGGATCGCCTTAATGATCGCAACGCCGCTCAGGAAAGGCTTAAATTTTTTCCTGTCTGTGACATGCAGCTGGGCCCCTCCGCAGAGGGTGTTGCCATGCTTTTGGAAGGTCGGGATAAAAGAGAGCGGCCTGAAGACCAGGCCCGGGAGCTTGAATGAACCGAGCCTCTCGACCAGCCTGTCGGGGTCGATATAGGGCGCCCCGAATATCTCAAAAGGCCTTGTTGTGCCGCGTCCCTCGCTTATGGTCGTCCCCTCAAGAAGGCACATACCGGGGTATACCAGGGCAGTCTCGGGGGTCGGCATATTTGGGGAGGGGAGAACCCAGGGCAGCTTCGTATCCTCAAACCACATTGAGCGGCTCCAGCCTTTAAGCCTGATGATATGCAGTTGCAGGCCAGGGAAAAAAGAGTCCCTGAGGTAGAGCGCGATCTCGCCGATCGTCATCCCATGCCTGACAGGCAGGGGGTAGAGCCCGACAAACGATCTGAAGCCGGGATCCAGCATCGGGCCCTCGATCTGAAGCCCGTTTATCGGATTCGGCCTGTCGAGGACCACAACCGCCTTGCCCGCCTTGATGCAGGCCTCCATGACCAGGGCCATCGTCCAGATGAAGGTATAATAGCGCGCCCCGACATCCTGAAGGTCTATCACCATGACATCAAGACCCTTAAGCATTGCAGCAGCCGGCTTTCTCACTGCCCCATAGAGGCTGTAGACAGGGATCCCGGTCGTCCGGTCCCTGAAGCCGGACCACTCGATCATATTATCCTGGGTCTCGCCCCTTATGCCATGCTGAGGCCCGAAAAAGGCCCTGACCCTGAATTTTTTCAGCCGCAGGCAGATCGAGGAGGCATGTTCAAGCCGGGAATTTACTGAGGCAGGATGGACAAGAAGCCCGATATTCGCATCATTGAGGCCCCTGGGCCAGGAACCCTGAAGCCTGTCCAACCCGATCTTGACAATATGATGCTGACGGACCACGATAGAGGCCGCTACTCCAGCAATAAGTCCCTGATCTGCATGGTGAGTAACTTAAGCATGAGATCGGCATTGTCATGGTTGATCTCTACGATCCTGACATCATCCCTTTTCTTGATCTCGCTGATAAGACCGACCCCTTTATCCGGGATAGAGGCAATGAGCGGCTTTCCGGAGTTAAGCTGACTGATGATCATTTTTTCGAATTTTTTCGAGAGACATTCCATCTTGCCTATTTCATCAACAAAGTAAATGCCGGTCTTCTTCTCATTAGAAAATATGCTGTCCAGTAACGTCTCGAACCCTTTGATATCAACATGATATTTACCGACCGAATGCTTGCTGTTGAGGTTCACATGAGCAAAGACCTTGCTGTCGCCAAAGAGATTTGCGACCATAAAGCCTGTCTTCGCACCGTCCTCTACGATCTCGGAGGTATAAAAACCGACCGCATTGAACTCTTTGAAGATCTCCGCAAGTTTCCGGATCATCGTTGTCTTACCGCAGCCGGGCAGCCCGGTGATCAATATGTTCTTCATGGCAGTAAGATCTCCAGAAGCCTGTCAAGCTCATCCAGCGAGAAATAATCTATCTCGATCCTGCCGCCTTTTTTCCCTTTATGTATTATCCGGGCCTTTGTCCCAAGCTGTCTTATCAATTTGTCTTCAAGCGAAGCTATCTGAGGGTCCCTGCCTGATCCTGCTTTTTTCGGCCTGGAGACCTTCTTTGCGAGGGCCTCTGCCTCTCTGACACTCAGGCCGGCCTTCAGTATCTTTTTTGCGGCCTCGACCTGGGCGCTCCTGCCGTCAAGGGCCAGCAAGGCCCTCGCATGCCCCATGCTGAGGGACCCGGCATAGAGCATCGCCTTTATTTCATCCGGAAGCTTCAGCAGACGCAGATAGTTTGCCACGGTCGCCCGCTCTTTACCGACCCTGTCTGAAAGCTCTTCCTGGGTCAGACCAAAATCCTGCATCAGGCGGTTAAAGGCCTCAGCAGTCTCTACCGGGTTAAGGTCTTCTCTCTGTATATTTTCGATGAGGGCCATCTCGAAGGCCTCTTTTGAAGCCACATTCTTGACCAGCACCGGTATCTTCTTTAAACCAGCCAGGGCAGCAGCCCGCCAGCGCCGCTCTCCGGCTATCAGGCTGAAGGAACCATCCCCTGTCCGTGATACGAGCAGAGGCTGGAGCACTCCCTTTTCCTTTATGGATGCAGCCAGCTCTTTCAATGAGCCCTCGCTGAAGTTCTTTCTCGGCTGATACGCACCCGGGATGATGCGGGTGACATCTATCTGCAGTATCTCATCCCCTTTTTCAGCGATAAGGGCATTAAGCCCCTTACCCAATGCCGTTTTCATGCAACATCTCCTTTGCTAAAGAAAGATAGCTCTGCGCACCCCGGGACTTTACATCATAAAGGAGGGCAGGCTTGCCATGGCTTGGTGCCTCACTCAAGGCAACGTTCCGTGGTATGACTGTCTGATAGACCTTTTCACCAAAATGCTTCTTGATCTCCGTGACGACCTGATGGGCCAGGCTGTTGCGCGTGTCGAACATCGTCAGGAGGATCCCCTCTATATCTATATCCGGGTTTAATGACCCTCTCACCAGGCTCAGCGTTCTGGTCAGCATACTGAGCCCTTCAAGGGCGTAATATTCACACTGCACCGGGACAATGACCGAACCGGCAGCCACCAGGGCGTTAAGTGTGAGGATCCCGAGTGAAGGAGGACAATCAACCAATATATACCGAAAGTTATGCTCAAGCGTCCTGATCGCATCCTGAAGGATATTTTCGCGCCCAGGCTTGCCGGCCAGCTCAACCTCAGCCCCAAGCAGGTCAATACTGGAGGGGAGGACAAAAAGATTGTCGATGGCGGTCACGGCCAGGGCATCATTGATGCTGCAGTCGCCTGAAAGGACATTATATATAGAGTTCTCAAGCTCATCCTTCACAATGCCGAGGCCTGAGGTTGAATTCCCCTGGGGATCAATATCAACGAGGAGGATCTTCTCTCCTGAGAGGGCCAGAGAGGCCGCAAGGTTAACCGCAGTCGTGGTCTTTCCGACCCCGCCCTTCTGATTGACTATGGCTATTATCCTACTCATGGTTGTTTTCGATCGCCCCTTTTATATTGATTTGTTCCACGTGGAACAAATTCTTGATCTGCAGTGCATTGTCAGGTAACTTTCCGAGATCTTGGGAGTTGTTTGCAAAGGCCACTCATTAGTTTACAGGAAATCAGGGAAAAAATGTTGATAATTTTTTCGAAAACTGCAGGCTACCCTGCCTATCAAGAGAATATGGCTGAATTCAGGCCCAATTTTCGCATATATGCGAATAGATTTGCAGGCCTGCATGGGTGCTTGTCTTGATTATCATTTATTATCAATAAGTTACAGTTGGCATGGTCCGTGCAACTATATTTGCAAGAACTTAAACAAAGGAGAAGTAAAATGAAAAACACAAACTACTCAAAAAAGATGACCCTTGTAGGAGCAGGATGCGGCGTGGTGCTCT
>SCQH01000107.1 GCA_004321925.1 Nitrospirota bacterium
TCATAATATGCAGGCGGGTATCCGTGGAAAGGCTCGGCGATGATCACGAGGGTCGGACTGTTGCAGAGGGCCGGGTCAAGACCGATCGGCCCTTTCCCCCGTGAAATGGTGATCCGGATGTATGCATCTGAAAGCGCATTGGCCTGCAGCGTCGCCTGCACCGCATCGATGATATATTCCTCTGGAGGAAGGGACAGCCGTATCAGCAAGGCCGAGCGCTGAAGCCTCCGGAGATGCTCTTCGAGCATAAAGACAACCCCCTCGTAGGCCCGCATGGTCTCATAAATTCCGTCGCCGTACAGAAACCCATGGTCATAGACCGATACCCGGGCATCCTCCTCGTCCACGAGCCGGTCATTGAGGTAGATCAACATGGTTTTATTCTGCAGCCGTCCGGGCCGATTTTGCAAACAAAAAAGGAGCCCTTGCTCCTGCGCGGCATATCCTGTATTATTCTGGATTATGGAAATCATCTCCCCCCGCGGGATTCAGGGGCATCTGGCCATGGTACTCCATGCCCATCTTCCCTTCACCCGGTGCCCGGAATATGAACACTGCCTTGAAGAGACCTGGCTCTACGAAGCCATAACCGAATCGTATATCCCGCTGCTTACTACCTTTGAAGACCTTCTCAATGACGGCGTGGATTTCAGGATCACCGTTTCGCTTTCCCCTACACTCCTCGCCATGCTCAACGACAGCCTCCTCAGAGCGAGGTACGCCGCGTATTTAGACCGGCTGATAGACCTGTCGGCAGATGAGATCGTCAGGACAAGAGCCGACATACACCTCAGTCCACTTTCCCTGATGTACCACTCCCTGCTCCTCAAGGTGCGCCATCTCTATAACGACGTATACCGGAGAGACCTCGGTGCTGCATTTAATGCTTTGGCTGCGTCAGGCCGGGTGGAGCTGATCACCAGCACCGCAACCCATGCATATCTCCCGGCGCTTTTGTCGGAACCCGCATCGGTCAGGGCGCAACTGGTCACCGGCACCGATTACTTCACGGCAGTCTTTGGCTCGCGACCACAGGGATTATGGCTGCCGGAATGCGGCTTTGCACCGGAGATCGACCGGCAGCTCAGGGACGCCGGAGTATCATTCTTTTTTCTCGAGAGCCACGGGCTGCTGAATCCCGTGCCATCGGGCGAAAAGAGCATCTATGCACCGGCAAGGACCCCGTCAGGGGCAGTGGCCTTTGCACGGGATGTGGATTCATCACGGCAGGTCTGGAGCTCAGCGGGAGGCTATCCCGGAGATTTCGACTACAGGGATTTTTACCGCGACATAGGCTTTGACCTGGAATTTGACCGGCTCAGGGAGTATCTGCCGCACGGGGTCAGGACATTTACCGGACTGAAATACTACAAGATAACCGGGGCAACAAACCTTAAGCAGCCTTATCTGCCTCAAAAGGCGGCTGCAAAAGCAGAGGCTCACGCCGATGACTTCCTGAAAAAGAAAGAGGCACAGGCAGCCGCACTGCGCCGCATCATGAAAGTAAGACCCTGCATAACCGCCGCCTATGATGCCGAGCTTTTCGGACATTGGTGGTTCGAAGGTCCTCAGTGGCTCAGGGCATTTCTCACCCGTGCCTCATCCGACAGCGCCATGGTAAAACTGATAACCCCGTCCGCCTATATCGCCGAAAATCCCGGCATTGAAACGGTCATGCCGTCGATGTCCAGCTGGGGGGAAAAAGGATACAGCGCAACCTGGATAGACAGCTCCAACGACTGGATATACCGGCATATAACCCATGCCTCCCGCCTGATGGCCGACCTTGCCTCGCAGCACCGGAACGCCTCGGGGCTGCTGAGAAGGGCGCTGAACCAGGCCAGCCGGGAACTGCTCCTGTCCCAGTCAAGCGACTGGGCATTCATGATGAAGACCGGTCATTCCGCGGAGTTCGCACGGAACCGGTTCATTGAGCATACGGAGAATTTCCTCGGTCTCAGCCGGGGGATCGCAGACGGGGAGGTCAGACCGGAGCTGCTGCATCGGCTTGAAGACAAGAACAGTCTTTTCCCTGATATCGATTTCAGGGTCTTCGGCAGGGGAACAGGCTGACGTTAAGCCAGGAGTTTCGTGAAAGGATATGACCTCAGATAGGTCAGGAATTCATCGACCGAGTGTGAGGAGACCGAGTTCTTATTCACGATCAGTGAAAAATCTCTCAGCACCTTTTCTTCCTTGATCCTGAGAAGCTGGAGCGTACCGTATTTTATCTCTTTCCGGGCAGCCCACCGGGAAAGGATCGAGACACCAAGGCCGTTCTCTACCGCCTCCTTGATGGCCTCGGTGCTGCCGAGCACCATGGAGACCTTCATGTTATTGGGGGTAATGCCATACTTGCTGAAGAACATCTCTATCATCTGACGCGTTCCGGAACCGCCCTCCCTGAATATAAAGGGCTCTTTGGTAAGTTCACTGATCGGGATCTCTTTCTTCTTGGCCCACGGATGATACGCAGGGACCACCAGCAGGAGCTCATCAGGGATCAGCTTTTCCACGATCATCTTCTGCCTGGTCACCTCACCCTCGACAAGTCCTATGTCAATGCTTCCGGAGTTCAGCAGGTCAACCACCCGCTTGGTGTTGCCGACAAGCAGATGGATCTTGATCTTGAGATGTGTCTTCTTGAAGTCGGTGATGACGCCGGGGAGCAGGTAATTGCCGATAGTAGAGCTGGCGCCGATGCTGATGCTCCCCTTGACCAGGCCCGTGATCTCTCCAATGACCTTCTCCACGTTTGCATAAAGGCCGAGGATCTCTTTCGCATACTTGTAGAGGACCTCCCCTGCCGGAGTGAGGGTGACCGTGCTGCTTGACCGGTCAAAGAGCTTCGTTTCGTAGATCTCCTCAAGGGCCTGTATCTGGAGACTCACCGCGGGCTGGGTAAGATGGATGATCTCTGATGTTTTCGAAAAACTCTTTGTTTCTGCTACGGTACAAAAAACCTTCAATTTATGGTCTTCCATACGCTCCTTTCCGAAAACAGTTATTTTAAAATATGCCGAAGCAGTCCATAAGCCGAGTTCTGTCTGCCCTTTAACAGGCTGCGGTCATTCATCTGAGCCCTGGCTTTACAGCCGGGGTCATGCGACCTTACCCGTTCCGCCTCCTGTAAAAACAGGATTCAAGGGGGCCCCTTTCAAGGCGGAACCTATTTGGTCTTGCTCCAGGCGGGGTTTACCAAGCTGCCCCGGTCACCCGGGACACTGGTGAGCTCTTACCTGCTGCAACGAGTGCAGCTCCGCTTTCAACGGACACCTTTTCACCCTTTCCCCGGCCATCTTTCAATACATGGCAGGGGTGGTTTCCCTTTCTGTGGCACTTTCCTTCCCCCGTCGAACGGGAGACTCCGTATTACGGAGCACCTTGCCCTGTGGAGCTCGGACTTTCCTCCCCCGTCCACCAGAGTGTTCGGGGGCGACCACCTGTTCTGCTTCGGCAGCCTATAAGAAATTTAAATTATTATATAATATTTTCTAACATAATAAAAGGGGTTATGTAAAGAGAAAATAGCTGGGGGGAGGAAACGGTTACTCGTCGGAAATATACAATATCCGGCTGCACTGAGGGCAGGTGATCAGCTCCTCGTTCTTTCTTATTTCAGCATACAGTTGCGGGGGAATATTCATGTTGCAGCCGCTGCAGACCTCATCCCGAGCACCAACGACCGCGGTCCCGTTGCAATTTTCGAGCAGTCTCATATAGAACTTGTAATCAGCGGGGTCAAGAGAACCGACAAGGACGGCCCTTTCTTCCTTTTTCCGGGAAAGCTCCCGTTCGTAGAGAACGACCTCCTGGTCCAGCTCCTTTTTCATGGCGTCGAGGTTCGCCCTTTCAAGCGCCACCTTCGCCTCTTTTTCTTTCTGAACTTTGGAGAGGGCCTCAAAGTCATCCATCATCAGCAGTATCGCCTCTTCGATGTCCGAGATCTCTTTTTCAGAGGCCTCGATCTCCTTCAGGTGGGCCTGATATTCCTTGTTCGTCTTCAGGTCGGTCCGGGCCTTCATCTTCTTTATCTTTTCGCTGATCTCTTCCACCCGCTTCTCCTGGTCACGCTTTTTCCTGTTCAGAGCCTCGTTCTTCTGCTGCATCTTCTCAAGCTCGGCCTGCGCCTGCTTGAGGGGCAGGTCCTTTTCGAGGATACGATACGGGACTTTGTCGATAAAACGGCGTTTGGAGAGGATATGCGAATCGATTTCCTGCAGTTTGATCAGTTTTCCAAGCAGTTCCTTCACCAAGCCTCCAAAGAAGTGGTGGGCCCACCAGGACTCGAACCTGGGACCAACCGGTTATGAGCCGGTAGCTCTACCAGCTGAGCTATGGGCCCTCTGAAAATTAGGTCATCACTGAGCGTCGCACAGCAAAACGCACGGGGAAAGCCTGTTCCCGAGGTCAGTTTTTTACTATAAACCTGTTGCCTCATTAAGTCAAGAGTTCTCGACAAAGGTCTTCAGCAGGCGGCTCCGGGAAGGATGCCTGAGCTTTCTGATCGCCTTGACCTCGATCTGCCGTATCCGTTCACGGGTCACATCGAACTCCAGGCCGACCTCCTCGAGTGTGGAGGGCCTGTCCTCCCCGAGACCAAATCTTTTTTTGATGATGTTTTGTTCACGCTCGCTCAGCGACGACAGCACCTGCTCTATGTTCCTGCGCAGGTCGTCATTCATCACCATATCGAGCGGCGACATCACGGTCTTGTCCTCAATGAAATCCCTGATGAAACTGTCCTCATCCTCGCCGACAGGGGTCTCCAGAGAGACCGGTTCTTTTGATATCTTCAGCAGGGCCCTGACCTTTTCCACGGGCAGGTTCATCCGCACCGCAACATCCTCAGGGGCCGGTTCAGCCCCTTTTTCCTGCACGATCTCCTTTATGACCCTGGCCATCCTGTTGACAGCCTCCACAATATGGACCGGCACCCTGATCGTCCTGGCCTGCTCGGCAATGGCCCTGGTTATTGACTGCCTGATCCACCATGTCGCATAGGTGCTGAATTTATACCCGCGCCGGTACTCAAATCGGTCAACTGCCCTCATAAGGCCTATGTTGCCTTCCTGGATCAGGTCAGAGAAGCTCATCCCCCTGCCCAGATATTTTTTTACGATACTGATGACCAGCCTGAGGTTTGCCTCGATCAGGCTGTTCTTCGCCTCACTCCATTTTCGCTCGGCGTCGACCAGCGACCTGACGGCTTCCTTCAGGTCGCGGTATGAAACGCCAAGATATGATTCTATCGTGCGTGCGGACGCCCGGTTCTTTTCACGCAGCGCATCCGACCTCTGAGGGGCCTCGGCGATCGTGCGCATGAGCTCATGGATCTCTACCATCCCGTCTTTGATCTCTTTGGAAAAAGAGCTCATGACCTCGTCCCTGAGATGAAGCTGCCTGACCTGCTCAACGATCTGGTCAAGCAGGGCGCTGATCTCCGCGGCACGCTTCTTCTGCTGCAGCTGCCCTGCCCTCGGAAGCCGGCCCAGCAACTTCTGTCTTTTTTCATGCAGCGCCCTGATGCCCTGTATGCGTCTGATGAAATCGCCGGTCTGCGCGCTGAGCCCTTCATCAAGGTCCTCTTCGGTATCCTGGATGATCTCCCCTAACGGCAGCTCTCCTTTTTCGATCTGCTCACCGAGCGCCACAAGCCTGTTCAGGGCAAACGGCATGGAGAAGATGGTCCGGCTGATCCGTTCCCTCTGGCGCTCTATTTTTTTGGCCAGGTCCACCTCGCCGCTCTTGGTAAGCAGGGGCACGCCTCCCATTTCACGCAGATAGATCTTTACCGGGTCACGGTCGACACCGTCAAAAAAATCATCTTCCCGGCCGTCTGTCTCGTCGATGAGGGCATCATCAGGGTCCGCTTCATCGATCTCCGGCTCTTCCCCCTCGTATTCCTCAAGATAATCGTCGTAGTTATTCATATCCCCTGTCCTTTAATCATTTTTTGCTTCTCGATCAAAAGGGCATTGCTCTGTGCCTGATCGTCCGACCTTTCGGCCAGCCGTATCTTTTTGTCCAGCTTCCTCTTCTGGATCCTCACAAAACAGTCCTCGATGTTCTTGTCAATATATTCCGGGTCAAAGCCGGGGTCAACGGACAGTCTGGTCACCAGCCTCTGCTCGTCCTCCTCCGCACCGGTAAGGATCTGAGACAGGTCCCTCCGGTCCTGGGCGGCAGCAAACCTGCGAAAGAGCGAGGCGACGGTCATGTCCTGGATGTCCTGGATGTCGATCCGGGAAAGCACATAGTCTGCCTTTTCAGGGGCCGCAATAACAGCGCTCAGGAGAAGGAATTCCTCGGAATTCCCTTTCCGCGGATCAGCCGCGCGGCCGGGGAGCGCCCGTGTCGCACCTGATTGCTTCATCTTCCGCAGTTCGTCCCTCAGGGTAGACTCGTTCATCCGGGAGATATCACAGAGCTCGATCAGCAGCTCATCCGCAACCAGGAGATCGCTCACCAAAGCAATAAGCCCCAAGGCGTCCCGCACTGCATCGAGCTTCTCCCCGGTCGCTGTCCTGAAAATAAAGCTTACCATGCTGTGGGCTTTATCGAGCAACCCGGCAAAGGCCCCTGCACCGAATTTTCTGAGATAGCTGTCAGGGTCTTCGTTGTCCGGCAGCAACAGCACCGATGCCTTCAGGTTCTGCTGTGCTATCAGGGTAAGTGCCCTCTTTGCAGCGGACTTGCCCGCGGTGTCCCCGTCAAAGACGAGGACCAGCGAACCGGCCATCGTCCGGATCTTCTGGATATGCCCCGGGGTCAGAGATGTCCCGAGCGGCGCAACAGCATGCCTGAAGCCAAACTGGTGGCAGACAACAACATCCATGTACCCTTCCGTCAGCAGCACCCTGTTTTCACACCGTATATCTTCCTTTGCGTGGTAGAGCCCGTACAAGGTCTCTGATTTTTTGAATACAGGGGTCTCCGGTGAATTGATATATTTCGGCGGGGTATCGTCGAAGGCCCGTCCGCCAAAGGCGATGACATGGCCGCTCATGTTCATGATCGGGAACATGAGCCTGTCCCTGAACATATCGTAGAGACCTTTCTCTCCAGATACCGCAAGTCCTGCCTCGGTGATCTCCTGGTCTTTATACCCCCTGCTCCTGAGATGCCGCAGGAGATTGCTCCAGCCGGCAGGGGCATACCCTATCTTAAACCGCTCAAGAGACTCGGCGGATATTCCCCGGTCTGCCATATATGCGGAGGCCTTGGCTGCCCGGGGCACCTGACTGATGAAGTACCCGCTTGCCTCTGACAGGACGTTTCGTATCTTCTCGTTGCGCTGGATCCCCTTGCGGTCTATGCTGCCGTCCGGCAGGGTAACTCCGGCTTTCTTCGCCAGCACGGCCAGGGCCTCGTTAAAGGACAGGTGCTCGTGTTTCATGATAAAGGCGATGGCATCCCCGCCCGTGCTGCAGCCGAAGCAGTGAAACATCTGTTTTGTCTGGCTGACCGTGAAGGAGGGCGTTTTTTCTGTGTGGAAGGGGCAGAGACCTTTCCAGTTCTGGCCGGCTTTTTTCAGCTGAACATACCCGGATATAAGGTCTACAATATCTGTCTTTGATTTTATGTCGTCAAGTATCCTGTCAGTCCTCATACCGCGCCCGCATGGAAATGCTAGAGGTTTATTGTAACATTAACCCGAAGGCGTTTTGGGGAGGACCCGGCAGGATCAACTATTGCGCGTTACCCGTGTAAAGCCAGAACACTCCAGGATGTTCAGGGGACAACCCCGGGTGATCTCGTCAAGGAGGAGGTTCACCCCGAGATTATCACTGGATATATGTCCTGCGATCACCACATTCATATGGTTCTTTTCGGCCTCTTTCCTGTGCTCCTCGCTGATATGCATCCCGACGATCGTATTGACCCCGGCAGAGGCAAGACTCGAAAAGATCTCCTTTGAACCCTCGGTGCCGCCGGTCATATCCACAAAGACCCTCCCGGCCTTCCTTGTCTTTGAGCCCGTAATGATCTTGGGGCCTGAGCCGTTCAACGCCCCGGTCCTGTATTCCGGGATCCCCCTGATAATATCCATAAGATCAGCGAGCGTTTCGGGGCGGGCATCATCAAAGAGCTTCTGAAGAAAGGTAACGACCATATTGTCGGCCGGTGTATGCAGACAGGCAAAGGGGATGTCCACGAGCCGTGCAGCATCCACCGCCCGGGTATGGTTCAGCGGCATGAGCCTTCTTTCGACCTCACGCATCCTGCCGTCCATAAGGTCCTCGGCGATATTGATGGGCACCCCGAACCTGCTGAGGATGTCGGACTGCATGTTCATGACCGAATAGAGCGTTGCATACGCAGTACCTTCAGGGTGATGGGACAGGATCAGGTCAACCGGCCGGCCTTTCCTTTTAAGGGTTTCGGCCAGGAGGACTTCCCCCACCTCGATATCGATCCCGACCAGCACATGGGCGATCTCGGGATCACCGCTGCCATAGAGGATCCGGGAGTCACTGTAGGGGTTCACCAGGGCTTCCCGGTCAAAGAGTTCCTTCTCCTCAGGCTTGAGGTCAGCGTACTCCTTTTCGGCACGCCCGAGGTCCTTCAGGACGGTCTCCCTGCCGCGCGGGTCGTTGGCTATTCCGGCTTCAATCGCCTTTTTGAAAAGTTCGCGTAATGTCATGTATACCTTTTTGGCGGGGCAGCTAAGCGGACATACGTATCCCTTGGCCTGCTGCGGTCAAGAACACCCCGTACAGTTTAATGTGTGGTCTTCAGCAGCCTTACATAAAAAACAGACTGCCCTGCTTGACTCGAACCGAAGATCCCTGAACTCTGACAGCAATGTCTGAAAAACAAAACCGACTACCGGACAGATACTCTGACCTTTTTCATCGCCTTTTTTCTGGCGGCAATAGCCTTCTTCTTCTTTTTGACGCTCGGCTTGTCGTAATGTTCTCTCTTTTTAACCTCTGAAAGGATTCCTTCTTTTTCGCACTGCTTCTTAAATCTTTTCAGCGCATTTTCGAACGAATCGCTTTCCCGCACTCTTATCGAGGGCATCCAATGATCACCCCTCCCTGTTTGAAATTTCCCAATTTTAGCAGGTTTACAAAAGAGATGTCAATCCATCCGCAAAATAAACCAGTTGATAATAAAGGGAAAAGGCATTTCTGAGGCATCATGCACGCCCCTGTCATATTGATAATTACTTTTTCGATATGATAGAGTCATACTCTGGGCATTTCTCTAAAAGGAACATCTGGCACCCCATGACATCGTTTGAGACCATTATAAACAGCCTTGAGGAGGCTATCATTCTTTTCAATAAGGCATACAGGGCAACCTACTTAAACAGGGCCGCTGAAGAGCTTTTCGGCCGGAGCGCCCGGGAATTG
>SCQH01000108.1 GCA_004321925.1 Nitrospirota bacterium
CAGGCAGCAGAGGAGGCATTTCTGAAGGAACATTACCAGGAGATGCCGAGGACCATGCTGAGATATGCGATCGAACGTTTCGAAGAGAAGAAAAGAAAGTTCTATATGAAGAAGTATATTACGAGATCGATATCGCCCTGAAGGGACAGGCAAAAACAACTGCCTTATGTTCCTCAAGAACAAATTTCTCATAGTTGATGAACCACGGCCGGTCATCCCTCATCTCAAAGAAGAGCGGAAAGAGTTCGGCGCATGCCCCGCATCCCGTGCATAAACTGTAATCAATGAATGGTGTCACGACAATAAGTATTCTAGGTTTTCTGTAGTGCAAAATTCAATTTGGTAAAGGAAGATTAATTTATTTTAATCAACTGCATTTTGCATCTCTTCCGGAGTTCCTAAAAAAGGACAAGATGTCTGAAAAAGGGCAAGAATACGGGCTCCGGAATGTGAATATAGCGTGAAGAATGAATTGCTTCAATACGTTGCGGGTGGCTTGAAAACTGGCACAGCTTATGCGACACTGCATATATGAAGTTGATCTCAGGATCAGGGATGCAGAGATGAAACCGGAGTTGCTCCGGACAATAACAAAGAAGGAGGAAAGTATCATGAAAAGAAGTCGATTGGCTTTATTGCTGGTCATGGCCATGGTGATCGGCCTGACAGGATTCGTTTCAGAGAGCAGTGCTGGTGTACGTGTCGGGATCGGCATTAACCTCCCTGTATTCACTTTTGCCGAACCGCCGTCGCTGGTGGTCATACCCGGGACATATGTCTATGCCCCGGTCGATGCGGATATTGATATCGTCTTTTACCAGGGCTACTGGTATCGTCCTTATGAAGGCGGCTGGTTCAGGGCACGCAGCTATAACGGTCCATGGCGCCATATCCCCAGAGCTCCCCGGGTCTTGATAGACCTTCCTCCGGATTACCGCCACAGGTACAGGGACCATTCAAGGATCGAATACAGGGATTTCAACAGGCACTGGCGGGGATGGGAGAGGAATAAGCACTGGGAAAGAAATGAGCGCTGGAGAGAAGGACGTGAACGGCGTGAAGATAGAAGAGAACGGCGTGAGGACAGAAGAGAGCACCGTGAGGATAGAAGAGAGGACAGGCGTGACCATAGAGAACATAGAGGAAGATAGATAGTATTGGGATGTCCGGGCCCGGGAAGGTGAGAACCTCTCCGGGCCCGATCTTTTATTGAATATCAGATCTACCCGGCTTTCGCCCTTCCTTCGACAATGACCGTCTCCTCCAGGTTCCTGACACGTATGCTGCCGAAGCCTGTCTTTATCAGCCAATTCTTCATCTCCCGTGGTGAATAGCAGCGGCCGCTTTTAGTGCCGGCCAGCATATTGACAGAGAAAAGCGCGCTATGCGGCGGTGCTGTCAGGGCATCGTTGATCGGAAATTCCTGTACCACAACCCTGCCTCCGGGGTTCAGGGCCTTCCTGCATTTACTGAGGAGGTCCATGTTCTCGCCAGGGGAATATGCATGAAAGATCTGGCTGATCAGAATAAGATCATAACCCGAGCCGATATCGTCGACATGAAAATCGCCTTCGATGAACCTGAGGCCACTGACCCCCTCCTGCCGCGCCACCTTCCTGGCTATCGCGATCGTTGCCGGAAGATCAAATATCGTGGCGTTCACGCCCTGCTTCGCCATTGCCATCGCATTCGTGCCGGGCCCGCCGCCGAGGTCCAGCATGGTATGGACACCTTTGAGCCCGATCGCCTTTAGGAGACCTTTCGTGCGCAGCAGGGTAAGGTTATGCATGCCGCGGATAAATGCCTCGTGGTCCCTGCCGCGGCGGGCAGACTTACCGGTCCTGACCACTTCGTCCAGGCCTGAGAAATTCTCCCACATCGAGGATGCGTGCCTGACTATGTCCCCCTGGTAGAGAGGCGCACCTCTGACAAGGTAGCGTCTGCTAACAGTAGTGTTGCGGTATTTCCGGTCCCTGCTCTTGGCAGCCAAACCGATCCCTGTCAGCGCGTCAAGAAGGATCGAGGCCCCGCGGTTGTCGATGCCGAGTTTTTTTGCGATCGCCTCTGCTGTCGCCGGCTTTTTCAGGGAGTCAAAGACCCCCAGGTTGTTAGCGGTCAGAACGACTCTAGACGCAATAAAACCAAGGTATAGTTTTCTGAGTCCGGCAAGATCTTCAGGAAGCATATAGCCTCAGTTCGTATCTGACATCATCGTATCGCGCCATCCACCCGCGGGCTGAAGGGAGCCCCTGGAGCAACAGGAAGCGTCGAAGTTGTGGCAGCGCCGAGCCAATAGGCGAACTGATAATCACGATCGCGGAGAGTGGCATTAAACGCAAGCCCGCAGCTATAGTGCGTTACCGTTGCCGGGTCGACGCCCGGATTGGCATTGGCTGTTACCGTCACCTCGCCCCGGAAGGCGCCATTCGTAATAGTGAAAAAGCCGTTTCCATTTCCAACGCCCACGGTCCCTGATCTGGGTGCACCAACAGGGGCGGTTCGCAGGCTGCAGCCTACTATTCCCGATCTGCTGTCAGGGGGCAGGTTGGATACTTCCACCGGTACGGTGAAAGTGAAGTCCGCGGCCCATGCAGGGCCGGATGCGAGACTGAGTATGATTGCTGCGAATGCCAATAACGATTGATATCTGCGATGCATGGCTAGGTTCTCCTTTTGATGTCAGGGTTCATGGTAAGGCCATTCGGGTAGCGAATCTGCAATGAACTCATTCGCTTCGCCCGGTGCCGGTAAGGTTCAACTGCGGAGTGCGCACCGCAACAGGGGTGAATCGGTAACTGATCTCTGCCACGCCAACCCCCGTGAGGTTCAGCTGCGGAGTGCGCACCGCAACAGGGGTGAACCGGTAACTGACCTCTGCCACACCAATACCCGTGAGGTTCAGCTGCGGAGTGCGCACCGCGACCGGTGAAAATGGAACAACGGGAGCAGGCGGCGAGGCCTTGCCGTCGCCCTGAGCAGGGGGTTGCGGCGTGCCTTTCGCGCCAACCTGTTTCTTTGCCGGCGCAGTCGAGGCTTGCCCGTTCTTCTGAAGCTCATTCCTCAGATCTCCGAAGACAGGACTTTTGTCAGCAGGTTTATCCGGCTCTATCCAGTTCTTGGGGTAAGGGGAGGCTTTTGGGGTTACTGCAACGGGTAACACGCTGTTGCACTGCTGAAGTTCCTTGGCGTTCAGAGGGCGGTTCGCGACGGTGAAACTTCTTATCGCGCCGACTTCACGCGCCAGCACCTTGCAGACCGAGACAGGCTCTGCGACTGCCGGCGCAATGGTCGAGGTGCTGCACTGCGAACCACGGCACGTCCAGTTGATATTGCCGACGTTCACCGCTCCCTGGCGATGTGAGCTGACCTGCGTATCGGCGATTGTACTGACCTGTTGTATCTGGAGGGGCTTTTTGGCGTCGATCACTGCGGCATGAACTCCGATGCTGCTTAACAATGCTGCCAGCAGCACAGGGCAGATCAAAAGGCACAAACAACTTTTCTTATGCTTATTCGTTTTCATTCGAAAACCACCCTATCCTCTTTATTATTTCATTATGCCGCATAGGCCTTATATAATGATACTAGGGGGAATCCACAGGATGAGTCAAGATTAATCGCAGTGCGTGTTCAGTGCAGCAAAGGATGAGCTCTTCATTTTGTTATTGACAATTCACAACCCGTTCTCTATTATGAGACTATCATTAACACACATCTTTTGGGAAATTGTGTCGGCGCTGGAACAAGTGCGTATTCAGTTGGTACACACAAAAGGGGATTTTCAGACTCGCCGGGGACACAAATACAATACCTGAATATAAGAGGGGGTTGCCTATGCTTATCCATGCCCTGCCTGCACGAATACTGAACTGGATCTCTGTTATGCTGATGGCTGCGGTCCTCATTGCAGCTTCTGCCCCTTTTGTGACGGCCGCCCAGCAGCCGGGCCTGGCCCCGGCAGCCGTGGCAGCACCCAAGAAGAGTATGGTTGTTAAACCGAAGCTGCAAGAACCAAAACCGCCAGAAAATACAGCCCCGCCAACAGGCGATGTCAGGATCAGGACCAACCAGCTGACAGTGACCGGGACAGGGGCACTGCCGGTGAGGGAAGCCTTCCCCCCTCTCCGTATCCGGACCGGCTCGATGATGATAACCGGCACAGGGGCCCTTCCCGTACGGGAATTTTTTTCTCCGCTTCGTATCAAAACCACAGGAATGACCATTACAGGAACAGGAGGCTTGGGTCGATGAAAATCTATGCAATGCTCGTTATGCTCTTACTTCTCTTTATTGTGGCGTTACCCGATACGTCGCAGGGTGAGGATTTCAACTTCACCGTGCCGGTCACCCTTGCCAACCTTCCGCCTGAAGTGACCCAGGGATATGTCAGGTGCCTGGTCTCAAGGCTGAACCTCGTATCATACGAGACCGGTTCTGCCGGCAATGCAGGTCTGCTGGGGGAACGGGAGGTATCTTTTCCTATCTCTGCCGGGAGGTATAGCGGAGCTGTTGAGGTCTCTTTTAATGCCGGCCCGAATAAAAGACCTACAGAGGCCAGATCATACGCATGCATGCTGAGGCTTGCGGGCATCATGAATGGCGCACCGCAGGGTTTTGCTCCCAACGGCAGGGGTTCGGGCCTGAATTTTCCTACTGCGGCGGGCTCGCAGCTGGTCGATGACATAAGGGCAATGCTCCGCTGATCCGGGGAACGGCCGCAACCTATCTCCCGCGCGACGTTCTGCCCTTATTGGCGTGCGCCGCGCTCCTTAAGGAATGCAGCCATCTTCTGCCCGCCGTTCTTGACCGCAATTGTCAGCGGGGTCTCCCCGTCCCGGCTCTTAGCCTTGATGTCAGCTCCGTGCGACAGGAGGAGTTCTGCTATAGGAATATTATCCTCGGATGCGGCCGCATAATGAAGAGGGGTCCGGCCTGTACTGTCCTTCGCATTAATATCCGCACCCTTCTCTATCAGGACCTTTGCCCCTCCCTCATTATGAAGACTGATGGCTGTATGGAGGGGAGTCTGGCCCGCCTGATACCCCGCTTTGATCCTGGCATTGAGGTCCGCTCCCTTTGAGATAAGGGTTGCGACAAGCGCCGGACTGCCGGTGGCCAGGTTCAGGGCGGTTGCCCCGTTCTTGTTGACTGCTTTCACCGAGGCCCCCTTCGACAGCAGAAATTCGGCCATCGCCGCATTGTTACTGACAGCGGCAATTAAAAGCGGCGTCCAGCCCTGATTGTCTTTGGCATCAAGCGCCGAACCGCCCGTGAGCAGTGCCTGAGCTGTCTTCACATCGGCCTTTTCAGCCGCATAATGCAGGGCTGTCCTGCCGCTTGATTCCTTCTCATCAGGCCGGGAACCCTTTGATAGGAACAAATCAACGAGCCGGGCCTGGCTATTGAGCGCCGCGATATGAAGCGGGGTTGCGCCATCCTTAGTTTTGGCTGAAACGCTCATGCCCTGGCCAATGAGCTTCTTTGCCTCATCCAGATGGCCATCCTGTGCCGCCCGGTGCAGTGGCGTCCAGCCATCCTTATATTTTTCGCCGGTAGCGCCCTTGGCTGAAAACAGCAAGACCACGTCAGCATGCCCCTTGTCCGCAGCCAGCTGAAGCGGGGTCCTACCTGCTTTGTCCTTTGCATTGACCTCGGCCTTGTGAGAAAGGAGAAGCCTGACAAGGTCAGCTCTGCCGTTGAGGGCTGCAATATGCAGGGCTGTCGAACCCTTCTGCGTGCGCCGGCCAACGGATGCACCTCCGGCCAGAAGGGATTCGGCAACCGCCGCACGACCTTCCTGCGCCGCATAATGCAGGGCGGTCCAGCCGTCGCCGTCGGCATTGTCCGGGTTGGCGCCTGCACCCAGGAGGAACTCGACCTCCTCCTTTTCGCCCCGAAAGGCAGCCGCCCTCAGCTTCGTAAATCCTTCAGATGTAGACTCGATATTGGCCCCGCCCTTTACCAGGAGTCGTGCCACATCCCCTCTTTTTCTATGGATCGCCATATCCAGGGCAGTATGGCCCTGATGGTTCTTACTGTCGGGTTTCGAGCCGGCATTTAACAGTACTGATACAACAGGAGCATGTCCTTCCTGGGCGGCCAGATGCAGGGCAGTCCAGGCCTCCTTGTCCCTTTTTTCTATCTCGGCGCCGCGCGCAAGGAGCATGCTCACAATATCAGCATGTCCGCCGAAGGCTGCGGCGTGAAGGGCTGAGCGCCATTGATCAGAGGTGGTATAGGTGAGATCAGCCCCGTCTTCAAGGAGGCTGCGCACGCGGTTGGCGTTGCCGTCAGAGGCGGCCCTGTAAAGCTCGGGCCCCTTGTATCCACGCCTCATACCCTCGGGCGATTCAGCCGCAGCAGGGCCGGCAAGACAGACAAGGCAGAGCGCAAGGACGGTCCATAGTAAATGCTCTTTAATCGAAATGCCGGCATGCGCGGATATTCTCTCAGGCAATCTTGCAGACTGTTTTATCATGTTCATGCCCCCTAACCGAATATTAGGGCAATTCAAGGGACGAGTCAAGATTAATCGCGGCGAGCCGGTCATGACCCGCTGAAAGGCGAAAGAGGTAATTGTATATTATTAACCCGTCAACAGAATATCCCAATCTGTCATCCCCGGGCTTAAAGCCCCTACTGTTGGCTTGTCGGGGATCTTTCTTTGTTTTCGGAGAGATTCCGGATACCCAAAC
Source organism: Nitrospirota bacterium (assembly GCA_004321925.1). Classification (GTDB taxonomy): domain Bacteria; phylum Nitrospirota; class Thermodesulfovibrionia; order Thermodesulfovibrionales; family UBA6898; genus PALSA-1316. The sequence continues at coordinate 6,696 of SCQH01000108.1, forward strand.
ATCGGGCACAAGCAAGCCGG
>SCQH01000109.1 GCA_004321925.1 Nitrospirota bacterium
ATTTCCAGGACTATCTGCCCTTCTGGACAACGCTGCTGTGGGAGTTGGGGTTCCATGTTGAGGTCTCCCCGCCCACTGACAGACATATCGTTGACCGCGGACTCGAAACTGTCCTTGCCGAGACCTGCTTTCCCGTCAAGACAGCGCACGGCCATATCAAACACCTTATCGACAGCGGCGTTGACGCCATATTCCTGCCGAGCTTTGTGGACCTGAACTCAAACGGTAACACCTACAAAAGAGGCCTGGCCTGTCCCTATACCCAGACCACCCCATACTCTGCAAAGATCGCCTTCAGGCAGACACGGTTCCTCTCCCCGGTCATAACGCTCTCCCGCGGGACTGCATTTCTTTCAAAAGAGCTCGCCAATACATTCAGGGAATATGGCGTGAAGCCCGGCGACATACGCAGGGCATTGAACGCCGCTCAAAGGGCTCAGACAGCCTTTCTCCACTCGATACAGGAAGAGGGCCGCAGGACCCTGTCTGAGATTAAGGACAAGGCTGTGGTGATCGTGGGCAGGGCCTATAACTCCTTTGACAGGGGAATGAACCTCAACCTTCCGAAAAAACTGGCCGACCTTGGCATGCTCTCCATACCCATGGACTTTCTGCCGATCGACCGCGAAGACATTACCGCAGACTGGCCTGATATGTATTGGCGTGCCGGACAGAGGATCCTCAGTGCCGCACGGATCATCAGGAAGAACCCGTTGCTCTATCCTGTTTATATCGGCAGCTTTTCCTGCGGTCCCGACTCCTTCATCATCAAGTTCTTTGAGGAAGAGCTCTCCGGAAAACCGTACCTCCATCTTGAAATAGATGCACACAGCGCTGACGCCGGGGCGATCACCCGCTGTGAGGCGTTCATCGACAGCATCGGTACCACGAAGAACGGGAACGGGCATCACGCTGACAGGATCATCTGCAAAAGAAATGGGACGGGCAAAAATATTCTGGACAAAAGGACAATATATTTACCACGGATGTCTGATCATGTCTTTGCGGTTGCAGCAGCCTTCGAGCATTGCGGCATCAGTGCCGAGGTGTTGCCGGAATCCACGGGTGAGTCAACGGACCTGGGGCGTAAGCATGTTTCAGGAAAGGAATGTTATCCGTGTGCAGTAACGACCGGGGATATGGTCATGAAGATCGCTGAGCCGGGATTTGATCCTGACAGGTCCGCTTTTTTCATGCCCTCCGGCTCCGGACCCTGCAGGTTCGGGCAGTACAACATCTTCCACCGGATGGTCCTCCGGGACCTTGGCCTTGACAACACCCCGGTCCTTTCCCCGGTGCAGAATGAAGATTTTTATAAACATCTCGGCAATATCGGCCGGGCTTTTACCATGAGGACATGGGAGGGGGTCATCGCCGTGGAGCTCCTGACCAAATGCCTGCACGAGACGAGGCCGTATGAAAGAGAAAAGGGCTCATCTGATGCCCTCTACAGCGCATTTCTCGAAAAGGTCTACAGGACTTTGGCCGGAAGGGCCAACGGTATCGATGCAGTGCTTGGCGAGGCCCTCCATGCGTTTAAAGGGTTGCCTGTGGACAAAGAGGTCCGGCCGCTCATCGGTATTGTCGGAGAGATCTTTGTAAGGTCCAATAAATTCTCAAATGAGGCCCTGGTGAGGACCATTGAGGCCCTCGGGGGTGAGGCCTATCTTGCCCCCGTTGAAGAATGGCTTTATTATGTCAATTATACCGGCCGGACCAGCGCCCTGAGCAACAGGAACTGGCTGACGGCTGCCGGACTCTCTTTCCGCAGGTATTTCCAGAAGAGGACCGAAGAGCGCCTGGCCGGACAGTTCACCGGGTTCTTAAAGACACTGCATGAGCCTGACACAGCCGACCTCATCAGGCTTGCCGCACCTTACGTCCATCATTCCTTTGAAGGCGAGACGATCCTGAGCATAGGAAAGAGCATTGACCTGTCACAACGGGGCGCCTCAGGGATCGTCAGTGCCATGCCCTTTGGCTGCATGCCCGGGACGATCGTCAGCGGACTGATGCGCGGACTGAGCAATGACCTTGACATCCCGTGCCTGAGCATCCCCTACGACGGAACGGAGTCCCCAACGACCAGGATCCAGCTTGAGGCCTTCATGGACCAGGCGCGGGGGAGACTACTCAGAACAGCAGCCCGTTAACCGGGCCAAATTCCGGGAGAATTTTCCATGTATTTGAAAGTTTAGGTCATTTAGTCTATACTTATATCTCATTTAAGAACCTAAAGGAGGTGAGTTTGTGGGTAATGTCGTAAAATGGCGTAAGAAAAAGATGAGCAAGCACAAGCACAAGAAGCTGCTTAAGAAGACCAAACACCAGAGAAGGAAGAGCAAATAATAAACGCCCTGCCTTTTTTATATAGAGCTATTCGGGCATCAGGTCCTGTTCCTCAAACCTGGTTGCCCTGATGCCAATGAAAGGCATTGTTTTTATGTAGTCAGCCAGGAGGGTCTTACTCACCTTCCCGCCCTTATTCTTCAGTCCGCTCGCATGGACCAGGGAGACAGCCTCTGACTCTTTCTTAATGATCCCGATATGGCCGATGATCTCGTCCGACACCCTTTTGTGCGGGCTGCGGACGAAGAAAATAATATCACCGCTGCGGAACCTTTCAGCATGCCTCATGATATCCCTTCGTGGAATGATCATGACCATCTCCCTGCCGCGAGAGCCTTTGACCGGGTCTGTCCTTCCGAGTTCGGCCGTTATTTCCCTGCCCCATTTGCCGCTTTCGATCATGTCTTCGCCATACTCGAACCGGTCAGAATAGTTCATCACCCTGTCTCCCTCTACGACGCCGGTTCCCCTGAACCTTTTTGCAAGGGCCAGTTCGACCGATTTGAGGGGGGAGGGGGCAAGGGCCAGCTCCACAGACCGAAAGGTCAGATACATGCAGTCGACCTTCTCATCAGATATGATCGTCTTGTTCCTTACATAGATGCCGAGGGGGTCAGGGTCATAGGGGGTGTCCAGGAACTGCTCAGCCCAGAAGGCTACCCTGTCTCCAACCGGCCATCCCTTCGTCACCCGCTGATAGAGTGCGATCTTATCATCAGACATAAAGGCAGCGGCCTGGCCTGATAAAAAGAACCCCATCACCACTACCCAAAGAGTAATCTTCAGCATACCCGTATTTTAGCCTGTCCCGGTAAGCGCTGTCATCAACGCCTGAAGGGGACGGGAGCGGGGGCCGACACCCGGCCCGTTATTTTCTTTGAAACAACCGCTTGGAATAGGGTATCATTTTACATGATAAAACCTTTTGCAACAACCGGCATCGGGAGCATGCCCCACCGCAATGCCGAAGAGGCCTGCAGGCTGATCCTGAAGACCTTCGATATCCCTTTCTGGCCCCAGCTGCCGGGGATCTCCTTCAAGGAATTCATGATCCCGCAGTTCTCTGAAGGCCTGCCCTGCTTTAAGACAGACCCTGAAAAGCAGTCCTTCTGGATCGAAAAAAAACCCTCAGACGAGCTGGAAAGGTTCTATGAGAGCTGTACCGATAACAGCCGCATAGCCATCTCCGAAGACTATGCCCGGGGCCTCCACACCTTTGTCAGCCTGTGCAGAAACAGCCGGTTTCCACTGCTCAAGGGGCATATCACCGGTCCGCTGACCTTCACCCTTGGATTAAAGGACGACACAGGGAGGCTGATATATTTCGATGAGGAATTCCGTGAGATATGCCTTATGCTCCTCAAGGCAAAGATCAGGTGGCAGATGGACATGCTCAGAACGTCTGCCGATAGGGTGATCATATTTGTCGATGAACCGATACTCTCGGCGCTCGGCAGCTCAAGCTACCTCGGGGTCAGTGCTGAAGAGTCGCTGAGACTGCTTCGCGAAGTCACCGCGACCATTAAGGCCGGCGGCGGGATCCCCGGGATCCATTGCTGCGGAAATGCTGACTGGCAGTTCGTTGCAAAAAGCGGTGCAGAGATCATAAATTTTGATGCCTATGAGTATGCGGAGACCCTGGCGCTGTATCCTGATGACTTCCGCGGGGTTCTGGAGGCGGGAGGATATCTTGCCTGGGGCATCGTGCCGACGTCAGATGCCATAAACTCCGCTGACACGGTTGCTGTTCGGGAAAGGTTTGACAAAGGCTTCTCGGCCCTGTCCCGTGTCATACCGGAGAGTCTCCTTAAGGAGCGGATCATGCTGACGCCCTCCTGCGGGACCGGGAGCCGGTCTGTTGAGGAGACAGTAAAGATATTCCAGCTCCTTATGAGATTAAAGGAGGAGCTTGCATGAAAGGAATATTTATTTCCCTGGAAGGCATTGAAGGCACCGGCAAGTCGACGCAGGTGCGTCTCCTGGCCGGCCTGCTGAGGTCCAGGGGACTGTCGGTCACTGAGACCGCCGAGCCGGGAGGCACCGCAATAAGCCTGAGGATACGGGAAATACTCCTGTCCCTGGAGAGTACGGGCATGACCCCGGTCACCGAGCTGCTTTTGTATAACGCCTCCCGCGTCCAGCATATCGCTGAGGTGATCTCCCCGGCCCTGGAGCGCGGGGACATCGTCATTACCGACCGGTTCAGCGACTCCACCATCGCGTATCAGGGATATGGCAGGGACATTGACCTGAAACTCATCACATCCCTGGATGCCATCGCAACGAACAGGCTCCGTCCCGACCTCACGGTCCTGCTTGACATAGATGTCGAGACAGGGCTCCGGCGCAACAGGGATATCAACAAGGAAGACCGGCTTGAGCGTGAAGACGTTTCATTCCATGAAAAAGTGAGACGGGGATTTATCAGCCTTGCGGGAAAAGAGCCGGACAGGATAAAACGCATCGACTGTTCGGGGGGGATCGACGAGGTGCACCGGAGCGTTGCGGACATCGTCACTGCATTTCTGAAGGCCCGCGGCGCAGTCTGAAAGAAGAGTATTCACCACCCTATGGCACTTAATAATATTATCGGACAGGGCAAAGCGGTCACTATGCTCCGCGGCATGATGGAGAGGCAGCGTGTCGCCTCATCGTACATCTTCTGCGGGGAACCGGGGATCGGGAAAAAAACGACCGCTATCAGCTTTGCAAAGGCCCTGAACTGTCTCAACCGTCTGGATACCGTCGATGCCTGCGACGCCTGTGCATCCTGCAGAAAGATCGATGCCGGTGTCCACCCTGACTTTCTCCTGCTCGCTACTGAGGACAGGACCATCAAGATAGAGGAGATCCGCGCCATTGAGGAGGCCCTCTCGTTCAAACCCTATGAGGGACGATACAAGATCATTATCATCGACGAGGCCGAGGCCATGACCCTGCCTGCTGCGAATGCCTTTTTGAAGACGCTCGAAGAACCTCCTGACGCCAGTGTGATAATCCTTGTTACCGCACGGCCGGACATGCTCCCTGCTACCATACGGTCGCGCTGCTGCAGGGTCAATTTTTTCCCCCTCGCAGAAGGGTCCTCACGGCAGGTGCTCTCCGGAAGTTTTGAAGGGCCGGCGCTTGAACTTCTGCTCAGACTTTCCATGGGAAGACCCGGAGAGGCCCTTTCAGGAGGCCTGCTGGAGTCCCGGGACTGGTCCATGGGGCTCTTCCGGGATATGCTCAAATCTGAAAAGGACCGCTGGGCCTCACGGGAGGAGATGGAGCGCTGGTTTGACCAGTCTCTCTTCCTGCTGCGCGACATGGCGTCCCTGAAGATATCGGGGGACCCGTCCCGGCTGATCAACCGCGACCTCCATGCCGAGCTGTCACGTCTGAGCAAATCCGTCGGCCTAACCGTTATACTATATCTGTATGATGAACTGAGCCTTCTGAAGGGGCTGCTTTTTTATAATCTTAACAAGTCGATAACGTGGAACTATACTGCATCGTTACTGAGAAAGGAACTGCTGGGAAATCATGCCTGACGTCGTTGGGATACGGTTCAAAAATTGCGGCAAGGTCTATGATTTCGATGTCAACAGCATCGAGGTCAGGAGGGGCGACCAGGTCATCGTGGAGTCCGAGTTTGGTCTGAGCATCGGGAACGTTGTCATGAAGCCCCATCCCTCAGAGACCCCGCCCAAAGAGCTCAAGAAGGTGGTGCGGGTCGCCAGCAGCGAGGACCTGCAGCAGAAAAAGGATAATGAGACCTTTGAGAAAGAGGCGCGGAGCTTCTGTCTTGAACGGATAAATGCACGGGGCATACCCATGAAGCTGGTCTGCTCCGAGGTCACCCTGGACCGGAAGAGGATCGTCTTTTACTTTACTGCTGACGGCAGGATAGATTTCAGGGAACTGGTCAAAGACCTCGCGGCAAAGTTCAAGACGCGGATCGAGATGCGCCAGATAGGGGTACGCGACAAGGCCAAACTGGTCGGCGGACTCGGCATATGCGGCAAAGAACTCTGCTGCAGGCAATTCCTGACCTCATTTGAACCGATTTCGATCAAAATGGCAAAGCAACAGGACCTGACCCTTAATACCGGCAAGCTCTCCGGCATCTGTGGCAGATTAATGTGCTGTCTCGGGTATGAATACAGCAGTGACTACACCCCACGCCAGCGGGCACGGGCAGAGGAACCTGCGGCCAAGGCAGAGTCCGTTAAAACAGCGGTCGAGGTTGACGAGCGTATAGCAGACATCCCCTGCTGTCTCCCTGAGACACCACCGGAACCTGCAACCGTCCCTCAGCAGCCGAAGCAGGAGGAGCCTAAAAAAGCTGAGGAACAGGGCCGGAAAAAAAGACGCAGAAGAAGGTTCAGAAAGAGGCCTCCCAAGAATGAGCAGTAGATTTTATGTAACTACACCTATCTATTATGTGAATGACATCCCGCATATAGGCCATGCCTACACGACCATTGCAGCGGATATCGTGGCCCGGAGGCACCGACTGCTTGGCGATGAGGTCTTCTTCCTCACCGGGACTGACGAGCACGGGCAGAAGGTCGAAAAAGCAGCACAGGATAAGGGCCGCTCGCCAAAGGAACAGGCCGACCTTATGGTCGACAATTTCAGGGGGCTCTGGAGAAAGCTCAATATATCGCATGACAACTTCATCCGGACGACCGATCCTGAGCATATCAGGACCGTGCAGGGCCTCCTGCAGATGCTCTGGGACCGGGGCGAGATAGAGAAACGGGAATATACCGGATGGTACTGCACCCCCGATGAACGCTTCTGGACCGAAAAGGACCTGGTAGAGAACAAATGCCCTGACTGCGGCAGGCCGGTAGAACAGATCCGGGAGGAAAATTATTTTTTCCTGATGTCAAAGTATCAGGAGAGATTGATTGCGTATATAAATGAAAACCCCTCATACATCATGCCTGAGTCGCGCAGGAACGAGGTCCTCGGTTTTCTCCGCACGAATGACCTCGGGGACCTCTGTATCTCAAGGCCGAAACAGCGACTCGCATGGGGGATTCCCCTGCCCTTCGACGACGGGTTCGTCACCTATGTCTGGTTCGATGCCCTGGTGAACTATTTTTCTGCGACCCGCTATCTTGCCCCCGGTGCAGAACAGGCCAAAGCAGGTGATTTCTGGTGGCCGGCATCACTCCACCTGGTCGGCAAGGATATCCTTACCACCCATGCTGTTTATTGGTCAACCATGCTGATGGCACTGGATCTGCCCCTTCCGGGGACGATCTTCGCACATGGCTGGTGGACGATCGAAGGGAAGAAGATGTCAAAATCCTTCGGGAATATGATCGACCCACACACAATGGCGGATACCTACGGCGTTGACGCATTCAGATATTTCATCTGCAGGGAAGTGACCTTCGGCCTTGACGGAGACTTCTCTGAAGAAGCGCTGATCCAGCGGATCAACACCGATCTTGCCAATGATCTCGGCAACCTCCTGTCGAGGGTTCTCACCATGACCGAGAAATACTTTAACGGCTCTATGGTAAAGCCCTCTCCTTTCGGCAGGGCATTGAGCGATTACAGCCGGGAGTGCATCGGGGCATATGCAAACGCCCACAGGCAGGAGTCCTGGGATCGTCTGCAGTTCAGCGCCATCCTGTCACACATCTGGGAAATGGTCCGCGCTGCCAATAACCGGATAGCTCAGACAGAACCCTGGAAACTGGCAAAGACCGATATCCCTGGTCTTCAGGAAGTCATGTTCGACCTCTGGAACACCTTGCGGCTCGTGGCGCTCTCGCTCTTTCCGTTCATGCCTGAAACATCCGTCAAGATCTGGCAGCAGCTAGGCCTGAAGTCTCTGATTGAGGAAACAGAAAGAACCCGCAGGGAGGGCTCTGTTTTGCCCGGAATTTATGATCAGGAATGGATGCCGGACTACGCTGTAGTCGTTTCAAAAGGCGAACAGCTCTTCCCGAGGATAGATACGAAAATGAAAGAGGCAAAGAATATGACCGAAGATACAGCACCCGCAGCACAGACCGCGGAGAGCCCTGCCGCTGAGCCGTCCAACCTCATCCCTATCCAGGACGTCATGAAGGTTGAACTGAAGGTCGGGAAAATTATCAGCGCCGAACGTGTCAAAAAATCAGACAAGCTTATCAGGCTGCAGGTCGATACGGGTGAGCCGCGGCAGGTCGTTGCCGGCATCGGCAAGGCCTATACCCCCGAGGAGCTTGTCGGTAAGAATATCGTAGTGGTCGCCAACCTCCAGCCGGCGAAGCTGATGGGGGTTGAATCCCAGGGCATGCTGCTTGCCGCCACCGGCGCGGACGGCGTGCCGATCATTATCACACCGGAAAAAGACGTGGAGGCAGGGGCGAAGATCAAGTAAACAGCGGGCGCTCACCCCTGCATCAGTATTCCGCTCAGTCTCCCGGCGCATACTTCGCTCTCCCGGTCGCCGGTAATGATCTCTATCTCCTCCGGGCCGCCTATGCCCAGCCCCAGCTCAACCGCCCGTGCCAGCTGCTGCTGTTCAAAGATCTTTGTTCCCATGATGGCCTTATTGCTCCCGAGGTCCTTCAGGATCGCCAGCCCGACAGCATCGACAGCGACCCGGTCAGTCCCGGCCACCAGGAGGTCGGCACGCTTCTTCGTCCCCCGCATCGGCCCCCCGTCAGTAAAAGCCTCGATTGCGTCAAGCAGGATAAGGGATGGGGCATACGCGGTATTGATCTCGGCGATCATCCTGCGCATGCTGACCAGGGATGAGTGTAACTCAGCCATATTCCGCCGGTGCGTCATCCCGACGGCAAGCTTAAGCGACATGGTGAAGACCCCGCCGAAACCGTGAGTCTTCAGGCAGCAGGTAGCGACAACGCAATCTGCCTCAAAGACCGGCCGGGCGATATCAAATCCGCTATTCCAATGACCTCCATCCGGCTTTATTCTTACCCAGTCCGACAGCGGAAGTTCATCGAAGTTCATCAGGCCTGCACCGAGGCTGCGGCAGAGGTCGGGTATGCCCTTGGCCTGAAGCACATCCCCGGTATCCTGAGGGCCGCTCCTGTCACCAACCGTTATCTGCCGCGCCCCCATATCCTTCAGGTGCGCGATAAGTCCTGCGAGGGTCTCGTTATGGGTCGATCCGGGGAACGGGTCTGACGTGTTAAAGTTCGGTTTCAGGAGAACGGCCCGGTCCCTGACCGGATTGATACCCAGAAGGTCAATGACCTCTCTGACCCCGGCTGCCCGGTCACGGGTCCTCAGGAGGGCAATCCTTGTCTTTTTTCTGACGTTCATATTTTATTGTATCACAGCCCGGTCAGACAGCCTCCTGCCGACAATAAAAAGGAGGCCTTGCGGCCTCCCGTTTCTGAACTTATGTGTCCTGCTTAATATCTTATGCAGCGTCTGTCTTTTTCAGCTTCTTCGCCGCCGCGGCCTCAAATACTTCAGGGGCATTGAAGGTGCCGTCAATGGCCTGGACCGGGCACTTCGCCGTGCAGATGCCGCACCCGATACAGCGTTCTGCGTTGATCACATGCTTCTTCTTCAGTTCACCGGATGGCGCATCGACAGGACAGACCTTGGCGCATATCTGGCAGCCGATGCAGTTGTCCATGACAAAGGCTTTTGACCTCTTCGGGATAAAATCGGTTATCGCCTTTGTCGGGCATTTCAGCGCGCACTGGCCACAGACCTTGCATTTGCTGATGTCTATCCGGGAAAGGTTATTCTCGAGAGAGGGCGCATCAAACGGGCAGACCTTGACGCAGATGCCGCAGGCAATGCAGCCGATCTCACAGTTCTTGCGCGTGTCCCCTCCCTTGTCCTTTGAATGGCAGGTGACCAGCACCTGCTTTGATGCAGGCAGGACCTCGATCACCTTTGTCGGACAGGCCTGCTCGCATTTTCTGCAGCCGGTGCATTTCGTTATGTCCACGAACGGCAGGTTGTCATCCGTCATCGCGATCGCGCCGAAGGGGCATACCCGTGAACAGGTGCCATACCCGAGGCACCCGTATCTGCAGGCCTTGTCTCCACCGCCGGCGAGCATCGCCGCTCTGCAGTCCCTGACCCCTTCATAGGTGAACCGCTTGACCGACCGTGAAGACCCTCCCTGGCACATGATCCGGGCAAACTGCGGCTCCCGGATCTCGGCTATTTTCCCCGTGATGCGGGCAACCGCCTCAGCTCCTTTCGCGCCTGCAGGGATGCAGAGGTTCGGGGAGACGTCCGGGTTCTTCACCACTGCCTCGGCATACTGTTCACAACCTGCATAGCCGCAGGCCCCGCAGTGTGCGTGGGCAAGGACATCGACGACCTTTTCGACCCTCGGATCGATCTCAACCGCAAATCTCTTCGCCGCAAAGGCAATCCCAAGTCCGAAGACCGTGCCGAGCCCGGCGAGGAAGATAAGGGTCCACTTGATCAGGGAAATGATATCGACCTTCTCCTTGCCCTCAACCCCGCCGCCGACACCCGCATAGAGGACCGTGGCACAGGAAAGGACCAGGATAACGGCACAGATGAATATCTTCACAGAGCTTTTCGTCTTCATTGTTTTATTTACTCCTTTACTTTTACCCGTCTCACTTTTTCAGTTACCGTCCCGCCTGCAGCGTTCTACAGGGTTATCAGGCCCGCAAAACCGGTGAACGCCAGCGCTATCAGACCCGTGATCACAAAGGCCATCGGCAGCCCTTTGAACGGTGCCGGCACGTCTGCCAGTTCGAGCTTTTCCCTGATGCTGGCCATGATGATGAGTGCAATGGCAAAGCCAATGCCTGACCCGAGTCCGAAGGCAAGGCTCTGAATGAACGTATATTTCTCGCCGGCGCTGATCAGCGGGACAGCAAGGATAATGCAGTTTGTAGATATAAGGGCCAGATAGATGCCGAGCTTGTAATACATCCCCGGGGAGACCTTCCTCATGATGGTGTCAGACAGCTGCACCAGTCCGGCAATGATACCGATGAAAACAATGATCTCCAGGAACGTAATATCAAGAGGCACCAGGATATGGTTGAAAATGACCCAGCTGATGGCAGCGCTCACCATCATGACAGCGGTAAAGGTGATGCTCATGCCCACCGCCGTCTCCATCTTCTTTGAGACCCCGAAAAATATGCAGAGCCCGAGAAAGCGGGTGAAGACAAAATTATTGATCAGGGATGCCGATATAATGAGTTCAAAAAGTTTTATGAATTCGTTGCTCATTTTCATCTCCTCCTTTTAATGCGACCCGGCCGCGGCCTTTGCTGCGTAGCGCGCATTGATCCAGTTGAAAAGGGCCATAAGAATGCCGACCGCAAAAAATCCCCCTGCGGGCAGGATCAGGATCAGAAGGGGCTTTGTGTTGATGATGGCATACCCCCATAATGACCCCTTGCCGACGAGTTCCCTGAAAAAGCTGATGACCGTCAGGGCAAACAGAAAGCCGATGCCCATGCCAAGCCCGTCCACCATCGAAGGGACGATGCTGTTTTTGCTGGCGAACATCTCGGCCCGTGCAAGGATAGAGGCAAAGGCAACGATCAAGGCGATATACAGACCGACCTTGCTGTAGACGTCCGGAACAAAGGCAGCCATAAGGAGCTGGGTCACCGTGACCCAGCCGGAAATGACCAGCATGAAAATGGGGAGCCTCACCTTCGGCTGGATTATATTTCTGATGAGCGATATGGTGATGTTGACCATGAGCTGGACAAAGAGCACCGCGGCGCCCATGAATACTCCGTTTTTCAGGTTGTTCGTGACCGCGATCGAGGGACAAAGGCTGAGGGCGAGCTTGAAGATCGTATTCTCTTTGACAATCCCGTTGAGGAATAACTCCTTGAGATTAATGTTGCTGCTTGACATCGGTCGTGCCTCCTTCCTTGACTGTCCTGATCAGAAATGCAACCCCGTTCTTTACGGCGTCTTCAGAGACGGCACGACTCGATATCGTGGCCCCGGAGATCGCCTGAATGTCGTCCTTTGTCTCTCCCTTGATCACTTTGAGATGCTCAACGCTCTTGCCTTTGAACTGGTCTTTGAACCAGTCGGCCTCTATCTCGTCCCCAAGACCCGGGGTCTCGCCGTGAGAGAGGACATTTATCTTCTGGACCTTGAACTCCTTGTCGGTCGCGATGAACGTATTGATGTAACTTGAATATCCCTTGCCGAAGGACTGGATGACATAGCCGACCGTTTCCCCTCCTTTTTTGGCAGCAAAATATTTCGCGTGCTTGTCGTGGATCGACCAGTCGCCTGCCTTGTCAATGGTATCCGCATCGGGCATAAGTATTTTCAGGGCCTTTTTCTCTGCTTCCTCATTGTTCTTGAAGATCTTAGGAGAGGCGTTCGCATAGACAAAGGCAAGGATAAATCCGCCGATGAGATATACGACAACCAGGTTCAAGGTAATTTTTATGATATCCTTACCGGTCATTTCTTGATCTCCTTTGACTTGTCCTGCTTCACGGCACCGAAGACCTTTGACCTTACACCGCGGTCGATCAGCGGGGCAAAGCAGTTCATAATGAGTATGGCAAACATCACTCCTTCGGGGTATCCGCCTTTGAGCCTGATCAGCATGGTCAAAAGACCGCAGCCGACACCGAAGATTATCTGGCCGTTCTTCATCGACGGTGAGGTGACATAATCGGTCGCCATGAACCAGGCCCCGAGCATCATACCGCCGCTGATGAGGTGGACGATGGGATCTCCGGTAAAGAGCGCTCCCTTGCCGCCGAATACCCATGCCATGAGGGCTGCCGACCCGAGGAACGATACCGGGATATGCCATGTTATATACCTCTTGGCCAGCAGGAAGATCCCGCCGATCAGGAGAGCTATTGCGGAGGTCTCCCCGATCGAACCGGCCCGGTTGCCTGTCAGCAGGTGCTGGTAGAGGCTCATCTTGTCGCCGAAGATCTCGATCAGCTTTGCGATCCCCTCTTCCTTGAGCACCCCGAGCGGGGTGGCGGTCGTCTTGGCGTCCATAGCCAGAAAGGCCGCTGTCGGCTCATTCCAGATCGTCATCGCCTTTGGCCAGGATATCAGCGCAAAGGCCCTGCCGATCAGCGCCGGGTTAAAGACATTAAACCCGAGCCCGCCGAACAATTGTTTGGTTATGACTATCGCGACAAAGGATGCCACGATCGGCACATGCACCGTGAAGGGCGAGAACGACCAGAGGGACGCCGGCATGTTCATTCCCAGCAAAAGCCCGGTCAGCAGGGCGCTCCCGTCCCCGGTCACAGATTTCTTGCCGACGATCTTCATGTATGCCTGCTCGAAGACCAAAGAGCTGACAATGCATAATGCCGTTATAAAGAAAGCCTTCGGCCCGAAGAAATACAGGCCTGACGCCATTGCGGGAAGAAGGGCCAGACTGACGGTCCACATGATCCGGCTGGTCGTCTCATCGCTCTTGACATGCGGACTGACCGATACGATAAGGTTATTTTCTTTTTTTGTTGCCTCCATTAGGTATCTCCTTAAGGCTTAACCATTGATTTCGCTAATCTGACCAACTGGACAATAGGCCTTTTTGCCGGGCAGACATAGGCGCAGGACCCGCATTCAAAACAATCAAAGAGGTTAAACTCCTTAGCCTCCTCATAATGGCCTATCTCCGACAGGATACTCAGCATATAGGGCTGGAGACCCATGGCGCAGGCGTCAATGCACCTGCCGCACCGTATGCACGGCCCGAATTCTTCGGCATGCGTTATCTCTGCTTCGGGCATGACGAGTATGCCTGAGGTGCCTTTCGTCACCGGGATATCAAGCGTTGAAACCGCAAAGCCCATCATCGGACCGCCTGAGATCACCTTGACGCTGCCGCTTTTTAAGCCCCCGCATTCCTCGATGAGGTCGGACAGTTTTGTGCCGACCCTGACCATCAGGTTCTTCGGTTCACTGATGCCCTCGCCGGTGACGGTCACCACACGTTCGATAAGCGGCTTGCCGAAGCGTGCAGCCTCGTAGATCGAGAGGGCCGTCCCGACATTCTGGACAACGACGCCGACATCCATCGGCAGCCCCCTTGCAGGGACCTCACGGCCAAGGACGGCCTTTATCAGCATCTTTTCAGCCCCCTGGGGGTATTTGACCTCGCAGGCGACGACCTCTATTCCCGCTGCCCCGCCTGCGGCCTCTTTCATCTTTGCGATAGCGTCCGGTTTGTTGTTCTCGATCCCGATAAAACCTTTATTCACATTCAGGACCTTCATCAATATCTTCAGCCCCTCGACGACCTCCGTGGGCTTTTCGAGCATGAGCCGGTAATCGGCGGTAAGATAGGGCTCGCATTCTGCTCCGTTGATAAGCACCGCATCGATCGTCTTTTCCTTCGGCGGGGAGAGCTTCACCGAGGTCGGGAAGGCTGCACCTCCGAGACCGACAATGCCGGCAGCCTTGATCTTTTCCTTCAGTTCCTCGGCAGGGAGGTTCATATAATCAGGACTGTCCTTTAATGCCGTCCATTCCTCTTTGCCGTTATTTTCTATAACGATAGAGTTCACCATCCTGCCCATTGCATTGGGGAATTCGGCCAGTGCAACGACCGTACCCGAGACGGATGCATGGACCGGTGCAGAGACAAAACCGCCGGGTTCTCCGATGACCTCGCCTTTCTTGACCTCCTGGCCGATCGTAACAAGCGGCTTGCACGGGGCTCCTGCATGCTGACTGAGGGGGATAACAACGATTTTGGGGGGCTTTGCTTCTGTGACAGGGCTGTGAGCAGCCAGTGTCTTTTTGTCCGGCGGATGAATCCCTCGATTAAAAGTAGCTAAACCCATTCTGAAGATTTCCTCCTTGGAAATATGGGAGACCTAAAAAAAAGCCGTTATTTAATAACATGCTGTCATACAGTCTGTCAAGTGGAGTGCCCTTTTTTGTAAACCCCTGACCAGCGGTTTCGGCAGAGGATACGGAGCCGGCCCCCTCTCCGGCACTCCCTCATCAGAAGGGCCGGGACAGGTCCGTCTCGTCCTTCATGACAAACAGCGGCGCATGATTCGACGTAAAGACCGGCGGGTCCTGTTTCAGGATCGCAGAAACAGCCGGATGCCTCTTAAACTCGTTTTCCAGGAACAGGCGGACCTGCTTGCGGTCCCATCCCCGGGGGTGGGCAAAATCCGTATACAGGGAAAGGTCAGCGTCACTGAATCGTTGTATATCAAGTCCGTGAGACGCAGCACCACTGAGCGGCATGTTGAATATCGCAAGGTTCATGAAGTGTATGCATTCAGCATGGTCTGCTATGAAGCCGAGGGTTTTCCGTGCGCCAGGCAATGTCTCGGCCGGGGTACCGAAAATAAGATAGACATAGGTAGCTATGCCGGCCAGCTTCAGCGCATGCAACGCCTCTGATGCCATGGCAAGGCTGATCCCCTTCTCCATGGCATCGAGCACATCCTGATCTCCCGACTCGAGCCCGAGCTTGAGCATGACACAGCCCGATCGTTTCAGCGACCGGCAAAAATCCGGGTCCGTCAAATGCCGGCTGATACGTGCAAAACCGTACCAGGGAAGAAGCGGGCCCTTAACAGTAATCGCCTCCATAAGGGCAGGTGAAACCGCGCTATCCAGCAGATGGATGAGCGATGGGGCAGCCTGCTGCGCAAGAATGGCCAGGTCTGAGATAACTTTTTCAGCAGGGACGGGGTGATACGGATTTGCCTCGGCTTTTTCAGGGCAGAAATTGCAGCGGTTCCAGTAGCATCCGCTTGATCCGCTATAGGGGAGTATGGAACCCGGACTCAGATACTCTCCGGCAGGCAGAGATTGAAAATCAGGCAGGTAAGGAGTTTCTTTCCCGGCCTTCCCAAGGATTGTCAGAAGCTTATCCTCCCCGGGGCCCGCCACAAAATGCTCGACCAACCCTGAAAAATGATCTCTCCACAAGGGGCTCTTTATCCATGAAGTGGCAAGACCGCCGCCGATAATTATCTTAATATCCGGGAATTCGCGCCGCACAAATCCTATCATCGAGAATGTACAGAGGGCCTGACTCAGATAGTTGAGGGAAAAACCGATCCACTGAGGTTGCTGCGCGGCAATGAGCTCTGCAAGCCTTGTCCTGAAATAGGGATAAAAAACATCTTCCTCAGGATGCTCAGCTGCAAAGATAAGGTCCCGGGACCTGAGGGGGGACAAGGTCTCATGCCCGTAATTTGCAAGCCCGACGGCTGCATGGTTCCTGCCGGAGACTATTTCGAGGACACGGCCGAGATCTTTGACCGCCTTTGTATACCGGGCAAGCTGCCGGTAGGCTGCCCGGTCCTTCAGGACAGACAGGTTTTTCCCCATCGTACGGAAGGCACGTCTGCTCCAGGCATCATCTGCCTCATGCGGTCGCGGGGAACGAAGCAGGTACCTGAGCCCCTCAATGCTCGCATCCAGAACAGTATGTTTGACACCGTGAGCTGTCAGCGCCCCGGAGAGCAGCGCAATGCCGGCCGGAGGCTCAGAGGGCTTGGCAACAGGGGGATTGATGAGGATCATCTCATCGCCAACAGAGGATATCCCATTGTCATCAGGCCGCCGGACCCGTTTCTAAGGCAATCACTCATTAATTAGGATACCATGCCCGGCACTACCGCGAGGCCCTTTGAATCAGCGTGCGCCTTTGCCCCCTTTTTGGGCTTCGTAGGTAAATTTAAAGACAGGGCTCTCCCCGACCAGTTTGCGGTTCGCATCAAAGGCCTTCACTCTCCAGTAATAGTCCCTGGCGGGGGCGAACGACCTTTTGAGGATTTCAGCCGGCAGCTTGTATTCCGGTTTTTTGACATCTGCAGAAGAAATAGTCCTTCCGCCTTCTTTCTTGTAGAACTCACACCGATAAAAGACAGCACTAGCTATCGGCTCCCACGTAAATACCGTGGCTGCGTAGGCAATCTCCGCACTGTTTTCAGGATAAACAAGCCCAAAATGCACCAGTTCCTCGGCAGTCACAAAATAGGTCGCCTGCGGGGCAGGGACGCCGGGCGGGCTTGTCAGCACGAGCCTCAGGTGATGAGTCCCGGGATCAAAGGTTGGCACTGCAGGCTGACCCGGAGTTTCAACGATGACACTCGGGCCCTGCACGACATGCTGGTTCACCGTGGATATCCGCCTCCCGTCAACCTCCCAATATCCCTGAAGCAGACCGTAACCCGTAAGGCCGACCTCGACAAATGCGGCCAGCGGTTCGGTCCTCCTGACGGTCATCTCGGGTTTGTTGTTAGTGAAATAGATCCGCAGATGAGTGACCCTGAAGTCATGTCCGGCTGAAGCAGTCACGGCATGGCTATCAACCGCCAGAACGAGCGGACAGGAAAGCGCCAGACAGAAAGTAAAAGATAAAAAAATACTCAGACACCTCCGGGCTGTTTTCTTATTCATTGCTTCCATCTCGCTCCTCCTGTTTTGTGACTTACCTTTCTCGTTTTTGCTCATCATGAATAAGGTGGCCTAAGTGCTGCCGAAATATTGTACGACTTTTCAAAGACCTTTATCGCCTAAAAACCTCCTGAGGCTCCGCCGCCGCCAAAGTCTCCGCCGCCGCCTTTTGTGCCGCCACCTGAAGAACTGCTGCGCGAGGAAGCGCCTGATGAGCCACTATCAGCATAAAGACTGTAATAACTCCCGCAAATACTCTCCCTATTTTTATAAGCGCCTTCATTTATCGCCTCCCATGTCTCCATTACCCTCAAACTGCATACCTCACCAGCGTTCAGCTACGGCATGCAGGCGAATGTTTTCTTCTGACCCGGTGCAACAGCCTGCTCAATCGCAGACTTGCAAGGCAGCGCAACCTTGAGTGCATTATAACCAGTGCTGGTATAATCAGGGGTTGAATATCCGCAGTTGACCACATTCGTGTTACTGCCCCAAACGAGGCTCATGGTTAACTTTAATTTCTGCGTCCCAATAAGAACCTCCGCTACAGAAGAGCCCTGAGGGAGCTGACCTGCGAGACCGAGGCCTGCAGCGTCGATGGGCAGCTTAAGCGTCAGTGTATCAGGACACTGAAGGATAACAAACTGGCTGAGCTTAAAAGAGGTCTGCTTACTTGTAACGCTCTGCGGCGACTTGTTCTGTATGACATTGCCGGTATCAAGGACGCATTTGAAGGTATGATTCCCGGTAGCAATCACACCGGGGGTATACTTATGGGAATATGATACTGCTGTATCGTTCGGATTAACGTCGAACGACTTTACCATCTGTGTGTCGACATAAAAGCCGATGTTCCAGGTTGCGTTTATCGGACCTGCCTTCCGGATTTCGCAGGCGAGATTAGCATCTCCCCCCGCGCCGATTTCTGCCACGGCACCTCCCGAGCCATCCATCCCGTTGACCTTCAGTGAGACAATATTCAGAGTGGGCTGAGTCGGGGCGGAGCTTTTGGGAGTGCCGGTTTGGGTCTTTAACTGGGGAAGCCCGCGCTCTGCCGACATGGCGAAAGATGAAAACATAAAGAGACTGAGACCCGCGACTGCTGCAACTGACCTGATAATTCTCTCAGATACGTTCATTTCGATCCTCCTGCTTTTGATTTATATATGCTAGTGCCAAGTTCTGTCAAAAAAGTTCGCATGCAGGTGCAGCCCCTTTCGGCTTCTCCGCAGCCCAGACACTGGCCGCTATCAGCCACATTCCAATAGCCATCAGTGTCATTACTGATTTCAACCTTACTGTTGTCCCCATCTCAATCCTCCCTCTTTGTTTGATATCTGTTAGTGTTGTGTTACTTTCCTCAGGCCATGCGCTTGAGGAGCATTGATCGTCAAGCCTGATCTGCACCGGTCAGGCATTCGATCATGTCCGAGCTCATGACCCTATTTTTTCAAATCCCATCCTCATGAGTAAAGGTACTATTCACATATGTTCCTGTATAGTTACGGGACATGAAAGGCGGGACAGATGTTCGTTGCAGAAACCATCTTCTGATGACCCGACCCCACTCACTTAAGCGCACGCCTGGACTGTTTATGGCCTTTTAAGATCTTTCCCCTCGGCTGCAGGCCTCCTGAAGGTATAGGCATTATCCTTCGGAAAAGCCCCGGCATCGTCCCGGTATTTCTTCAGAAAATCCGACAGTTCCTTTGATGAGGCGGTGAGCACCGTATGCTCCCCCTTCTCATCGAGCTGCATAGATGAGAGAATGATCTTTTTCTTCTTTATCTGGCCGATCAGCCAATCCCCGTTGAGAGGGTTGAAGGAAACCGTATCCCCGCTGAGCTGAACCTTGCACACAGAGTGGACCGGCACCGTATGCAGCAGCCACCACTTATTGGGCCCACTGCCTTCCTCCGGCTCGGCCATGACCAGGTCGGCGAAAAGGGTGCCTTCGACCCTGAAGTACTTTACATCAAGTCTGGAGCTTACGCCTTTTTCGAAGGTCCATATCCTGTTCTTTTCGAACTGCCAGGGTTCCCTGTATTGGTCTGCCAGGTTCTCACTTCCCTGAGAGACCAGCTGCCAGGCGCCGGTAATTTCAGGCAGGTCAATTAATGAGCCCTCTGTATAGAAAGGGTGAAACGATTGAATAAAACAGCCGGACAGTACCACGCTGAGCAAAAGACACCCGAAAATGCGCAATGACCCCATATTACCTCCTTCGGTTACCTGAGCGTTATTCCCCCGGCGGCTGGTCGCTCCAGCTCTCTTTGACAACCACCCATTCGCCGCCCTTCTTTTCCATATCGATCGTGCCATACTGCATCTGCTGCTCGAACATCCCGGTTACATAGAGTATCCCCTTGTCCCCGTTCTCGTAGCCTTCAGTGACTTTCGGGTCTTTGGGTGTCATTGCCACAGCCAGCTGTAACAAGGCCTTCAATTCCTCATCAGACATTGTGTCGAGTTCTCCGGGAGGGGCCGCCTTCCTGATCTCGGCAATATCCATGGTCAGGATCTTTCTGTTATGAGCATGATACGCCTTGCCCAGTGTCCCGCCTCCGGTTGGGAGCTTCTTGCCGATCTTTCTGTCCGGTTTCGGCTCGACCGCTGCACTGAAGGTAATGTCATAGCTGTAAGGAACGTCCTTGAAAGACATCTGGGGAGCAGTCGTATAGGCGCGGCCTGAAATCGTCCTGCCGTCGAAGGTCTTGGCCTCGAAGATATGATAGCTCGATCCCCCGCTCTCCGGCATGCCAAAGCGCTTGTGCAGCACCCCGTAGTTTATCACCTGTTTCTCCGTGTTGATTATCTGCCGGACACAGTGCAGTTTGCCGGCGTCGGTCAGGCGAGATAGCCCAAACTCATCCCGTACCGCTTCAGCAGGGACCGGCGCATCACAGAATAACACGACCACATCCTGCTTTTTCCTGTCGAAAAACCCCGGCTGTGCATAGGCGTAAACCTGTGTTATGTTGGCCGCCGTGCCGTCCACCACCAGTTTGCCCTCGACCATGTTCTGTGCAGCAAGAGGCAGCGGCGACAGCACAAGGACTGCGAGTCCGAGACAGACCGCGGCACATCCTGTTACTATTTTTTTTAACATTGTATCATCCCTCCCTGACTTCAGATCCCCTCCACCATCTCCGGGGCCATGAGCCTTCTTAATTCCCTCTCACCTTCAGAACGACTGAATTGATCCGGTCGATCCTTACCACGGCATCGTAGAAATCCTTCCCTGAGAGCTTCGAAATATGCAGCAGATGATCGCCAACCCTGGTCACGGTCCCCTCAAAGGTCTCGCCTGCATCCGTCCTCACCGACACACGCTTTCCCACCTGCGCTGTCAGGACCTCTTTGATACTATACCCTGCATTAAGCTCAAACGGGCCCTCTGCCGCAAACAGATCTGCAGTCACTAGTGTCATGGTCAGCATTACGCAGGCCAAAAACAACTTTATTCCTCTTTTCATACGTCATCCCCCTTTCATTATTGATCCATCATAATCACATTTACTGATACTATAGCGCAGTTTATTATTTTTGGGAATGCCCACCCGCAGCTGTATTTGACAAAGCATAATTCAGCGGACACAATAGGAGCTGACCATGACAGAGGCCATTTCACCTGAAATCAGAAAACAGATCGATCAGCTTGTAAAAGAGCTGAACGACCACGCATACCGGTATTATGTCCTCGACGCGCCGACCATTTCTGACCAGGAATATGACAGGGGATACCGGCAACTGCGCGACCTGGAGGAAAGATACAGCTATTTTCTCCCCGAATCTCCAACGCAGCGGGTCGGGGCACCGGCCCTCGATAAGTTCGAAAAGGTAAAGCATTCTGAACCGATGCTCTCTCTTGACAACGCCTTCGGCGCAGAGGAACTTCTGGAGTTTGACAAAAGAGTAAAAAAGGGCCTCGAAACCACTGAGGAGGTCGAGTATACGGTTGAACCGAAGATCGACGGACTTGCGATCGAATTAACCTATAAGGGAGGCCTGCTGATCAAGGCATCGACGCGCGGTGACGGCTATGAAGGAGAGGATGTAACGAGAAATATCCGGACCATAAAGACCGTTCCGATAAAAATAGCAGGATCTGCCGCAAGCCCTGAGGAGATTGATATCCGGGGCGAAGTATACATGAATAGTTCTGAATTCGAGAAACTCAACCGGGAGCGGGAGCAGAAGGGCGAGCCTGTTTTTGCAAACCCGAGGAACGCCGCCGCCGGAAGCGTCCGGCAGCTTGACCCGTCAATCACCTCGTTACGAAAACTTCATCTGACCTGCTATGGCATTGGGGCACTCAGGGGCATGAGCTTTCAGAGCCAGTCAGGCCTGATAGCCTGGCTGTCCGAAAATAGATTCCCTGTCCCCGCCCGGTTCACCACGGTCACGGGGATCGCAGCGGCCATGAGCGAGGTGGAAAAGATAGAAGCGGACCGGCAGTCTTTCGGCTTTGACATCGACGGGGCAGTAGTGAAGATCAATGATTTTGGACTTCAGCAGAGACTCGGGGTCAGGACGCGTGAACCGAGATGGGCTATCGCCTATAAGTTCAAGGCGCTTCAGGCAACAACAACCGTCAGGGACATTCAGGCCGGCGTCGGCCGGACCGGTGTTGTCACGCCGTTTGCGATCTTTGAACCGGTAAAGATCGGAGGGGTGACTGTTTCACGTTCGACCCTGCATAACTGGGACGAGATCGCCCGGAAGGACATCAGGATCGGCGATACCGTTGTCGTCGAACGGGCAGGGGATGTGATACCCCGTGTCGTCATGGTCATCAAGGAAAAAAGGACCGGCAGGGAGCGGGATTTCCCGATCCCGGAGAAATGCCCTGCCTGTGGTTCAGGCCTGCTGAGGGAACCGGGCGAGGTCGCGGTCAAATGCCTGTCCCTGCACTGCCCGGCCCAGGTGCAGGAGAAGATCATGCACTTTGCCGCACGGGGAGGGATGAACATCGAAGGCCTTGGAGAAAAAAATATTGAACTCCTCTATTCCAGAGGACTTATAAAACATTTTGAAGATATCTACAAGCTCAGGAAGGACGATCTTCTGCAACTTCCCCGTTTTGCAGAAAGATCTGCGCAGAACCTGATAGATGCGATCGACAAGAGCAGGCAGCCGCAACTCTCACGGTTCCTCTTTGCGATCGGCATCCTGCATGTCGGCGAATATGCAGCCAGAGTCCTCGCCCAGAATTTCAGGAAACTTGAAGATCTCTATAACGTCATGCCGGAGAGGATCATAGAGATCAAACAGATGGGTGAAAAGATCGCGTCCTCCGTATCTGCCTTCTTTACCGACCAGAAAAACATCGATCTCCTTAACTCAATGCTCGGAATGGGCATCAAGATATCCAATCCTGATTATTTGGATGAAAAGCGGACTGCCGGGATGTTGGACGGTTTAACGTTTGTCATCACCGGAACGTTGCCGGTCCCACGAAAAGAGGCGGAACAATTGATCGGCCAGAACGGTGGACATGTCTCTTCCTCCCTTTCAAAGGCGACCGACTATCTCCTGGCGGGAGACGACCCCGGATCCAAGATCAGAAAAGCCGCAACGTATGGGGTCAAGATCATTTCATACCCTGAACTCCTTGAACTGATACAGAGGGCAGAGGGGCACCCCAGGCTGTTTTGACCGATACCATCAACCAATCTGAATTTATCTGTTTTCAAATCACCCGGCAATAAGGTAGACTGTATAAAAGAACGCATCCATGCCACAGAAACTGCTTATTGTCGAAGATGAGGAGACACTCCGTGAATCCCTTAAACGGGTATTTATCAGGGACGGGTATGAGGTCGACGGCGTCGACAGTTCTGAGGCCGCCCTGGAGACAATTAAGAACAGCAGCTACGATCTCGTGATCACCGATATCGTTCTTCCCGGCATTAACGGGATAGCTCTGTTGAAAAGATGCAGAGAGAACAATCCTGACCTGAAGGTCATCATCATGACGGCCTTTGCCTCAATAGAAACAGCGGTCGAGGCGATCAGGGCCGGAGCCTATGATTATATGGTAAAACCCGTCCAGCATGACCAGATCAAAAATGCGGTAAAAAAGGCCCTGACCGAACCCGGCTGACCCTACTCGTTCTTGTAGACATAGGACTTGATATTGATCCCCGCGTCCTGGGCAAGTTTTGACACTACCTTGTAATCGTCGCGTGTTGTCTCGATGAACCTCAGGGCCCCGAATTTCTCAAGTACAGACTTCCCTTCAGGGTCGTTGCTGATATTCAGCAACGCATTCCTGAGGTTATCCCGAAGCTCTTTTTCAAGACCCTTCCGGACACAGAGCCCGTTTGACGGGACCTTGGCAGACTCGGCAAGGATAATGAGGTCCTTGTCCACCCGGGGGTCGGTCTGTCTGATCCTGTCGTATATGCTGTGTTTCGCGGCGCCAACGTCGGCCTTTTTATCAAGGACGGCCAGGATCGCCGCATCATGACTTCCTGTAAAATAGAACTCTTTAAAGAAGGTCTTATAATCAGACACGCCATGCTGCCTGAAGTAGGCAACAGGGAAGATATAACCGGCCGTCGTCGCTTTTTCGACAAAGGCCATTTTCCTCCCCTTCATGTCACCGATGTTCTTGATCCCGCTGTCTTTTCTCACAAAGATATATCCATGGTAGGTGGAACTGCCGTCAGGATTGACCGGTCGCGCAATGGGTTCGACCCCAAGTTTCTCGATGGCAAGTGCCCCCGTAAAAGAGCCGAAGAATGCCCCATCCATCTTTTCCGCCTTGAACCGTTCAATGATATTGCCATATCTGCTTAAGATCGTTATATTGACCTTGACCCCTGTCTTTTTTGAAAGATATTCCGTAAGCGGACGGAACCTTTCCCGCTGCTTAAAGACATTCATCTCCGGTATGAGTCCTATCAATATCTCTTTTTGGACCGTCTGGGCAGAAGAAATGACCGGGACCGAACAAAGCAGGATAGCGACGAGCAGAAAAACCGTACACCGTTTCATAGGACCTCCTCAGCTCTTGCTGAACGTGTTATGCAAATTCTATGGATCAGACCCCGGTCTCATCGCGCAGCCAATCCAGATATTCCTCTGAACCACAAAGAATTGGCAGCGCAATAATTTCCGGGACCGTGTAACTATGCAGCTCCTTGATCCTCTGCCTCAGCGGCTCGAAAAGCTCTTTCCGTGTCTTGGCCATCATCAGCACCTCGGTCTCGTCCTCTGTCTTACCCTTCCAGCGGTAAAATGAACGGACATTCCTTACGAGGGTAACACACGCGGCCAGTTTCGCACTGATCAGCTCATCCGCCATTCGCGCTGCCGCTTCCTCATCAGGCGCCGTGATGAAAACAACAACAAATTCTACCATACCTCGGCCGCTATTTGAACAGGAACTCCATCTGTTCCATATGTTCTCCGGGGAAGCTTATGGGATATATGTTCGAAAAACAGGCCGTGCAGTAGTCCGATGAACCGGGGACCACCTTCAGCAGTCCGTCGATATTCATGTAGGACAGGGAATCAGCCGTGACATATTTCCGCGTTTCTTCGACATCATGGGTAGAGGCGATCAGTTCCTGCCGGGTCGGGGTATCGATACCGTAAAAACAGGGCATGATCGTCGGCGGAGAGCTTATCCGCAAATGGACCTCCCTGGCCCCGCTCTCCCTGATCATCTTAACAATCTTTTTGCTGGTGGTCCCCCGGACGATAGAGTCGTCGATCACGACAACGCGCTTACCCTCAAGCAGCTCCCTGACAGGGTTCAGCTTGATCTTCACGCCGAAATGCCGGATGTTCTGTTTCGGTTCTATGAATGTCCTGCCGATGTAGTGGTTGCGGATCAGTCCGAAATCAAACCTGATCCCGCTCTCCTCTGAATAGCCCAGGGCAGCAGGGACCCCCGAGTCAGGCACCGGGATGACAACGTCGGCCTCCACATGGGATTCACGTGCAAGCTGCCTGCCGAACTCCTTCCTGATGCTGTTAACGGTCTGACCGCCGAATATGCTGCTGTCCGGTCTCGAGAAGTATATAAATTCGAATATGCAGAAGGCCCTCCTGCTGCTGGTGAGGGCCTTGTGTGAGGTCAGCCCCTTGTCGTTTATGATGAGGACCTCTCCGGGTTCTATGTCACGGATATATTTTGCACTGATGAGGTCAAGGGCACAGGTCTCGGAGGCCACGACATACGCGCCGTCAACCTGCCCAAGGCAGAGAGGTCGTACCCCGTAAGGGTCCCGGGCAGCTATCAGCTCATTTTCCCTCATGATCAGGAGACTGAAGGCCCCGCTCACCTGCCTTAATGCCTGAACGACCCGCTCGTGAAAGCCCTCCCCTTTGGAATGCGCTATAAGATGGACGACCACCTCGCTGTCAGAGGTTGACTGGAAGATGGCCCCTTCATTTTCAAGCGATTTTCTGAGTTCCCCTGCATTAACAAGGTTCCCGTTATGCCCGAGGGCAAGCGAACCCATCGAAAAATTGGCCACGATCGGCTGAACATTCTTCAATATACTGCTGCCGGCTGTCGAATAACGGTTATGTCCGATGGCGAGATACCCGGGGAGCTTTTTCAGTCTTTTCTCATGAAAGATATCGGCGACAAGCCCCATTGCCTTCTCAATATACATCTGCTTGCCGTCAGAGGAACAGATCCCCGCCCCCTCCTGTCCCCGGTGCTGGAGCGCATAAAGTCCGAGATAGGTTAGATTTGCAGCCTCGGGATGCCCGTAGACACCGAAAACCCCGCACTCTTCATGGAATTTGTCCTGGGACATGTCCATGAACTGCCCGGGATGAATACATTTTTTTCTGCAGTGGGAATCTCCCCTGCCGATGGCAGGGTTATGGCAGGACGGTTTTTGAGCAGGCTTATGCACGTAAATTTATCGTATCTCCGTATGGAATATTTTTTAGTTTAACACAATTGCCCATCAATAGTGGCATGTCTGCCACTGCGTTCCTCAGAATACTATTGCCCAAAGAGGCGCCGCAAGGCTATACTTGAGGTGCAGTGTCGCCATTATTTGCAGCTCTAAACTCAATACTGAGGAGAAATAATGCCTTTTTTCGGTGAAGTTTTTTCGAGCGAGATCATCAAAAAGCCGGTGCTTGACCCGAAAGGTGAAGAACTCGGAAAGGTAAAGGACCTTGCCATTGTTAAGGGAGATCCTCTGCCTGTCGTTTCGATGCTCATTATCGAGAGGAAAAAAAGGTTTTACCGGCTCCCCTGGGCCGACCTCAATATCTTCAACAAGAGGATCATATCTTCAAAAATATACCGGGACAGCCTCCGGTCCTATGAGTTCAGCGAAGATGACCTCCTGATGGTCAGGGACATCCTCGACAAACAGATCGTTGACGCAAACGGGGCAAAGGTGGTCAGGGTCAACGATGTGAAGCTGGAAGGCTACCATGACAAGGCGGTCCTGATCGGCGTGGATGTCGGCATGCGGGGGATACTCCGGCGGCTCGGCATTGAGCGCGGCAGCGAGGAATTTCTGAACATGTTCAAGACCGGCCTGCCCTATAACCTGATCAGCTGGAACTATATCCAGCCGCTCAGACCGAAGCTCAATGCGATCACCCTGACCGTGCCGAGGCAAATGCTCTCTGATCTCCACCCTGCCGACATCGCCGACATCATCAGCCAGGTTTCGCGCGAGGAGGGGGCGCATCTCTTCAGGGACCTTGATATCGAGACCGCGGCAGAGGCCCTGTCTGAGCTCAAGCCTCAGATGCAGGCGGACATCATCAATGCCATGGACACTGAAAAGGCCGCTGACATCATAGAAGAGATGCCTCCCGACGAAGCCGCAGACATCCTGAGCGACCTGCCCACGGAAAAGGCACAGGAACTCCTCGAGAGCATTGAGAAGGAGGATGCTGAAGATATTCAGGAACTCCTCGGGCATGATGACGATACAGCGGGCGGCATCATGACGAACGAATATATCGCCTATGAACCCCATATGACGGTACTGCAGGCCTCCGAGCGTTTCAAGCTCCATGCACGAGAGGTCGAAAACGTCTACTACATCTATATCCTCGACAAGGAAGAAAAGCTGGTCGGGGTCACGTCCCTCAAGGAGATGCTTCTGGCAGAGCCCGACTGCCTGCTGGCCGACATCATGGAGACGAACCTCAAGACCGTTTCCCCCGGTGAAGACGAGATGGACGCTGCAGAGATCATCTCCAAATACAACCTGCTGGCCCTTCCGGTCGTCGATGAGAACGGGTATATGCATGGGATCATAACCGTTGATGATATCATTGATATCCTTCTCCCCCCTGCCTCAAAAAGAAAGAGGAGAACGGTATGAGCCGCGGGAAGAGGTTCCTGCTCTTTCTCTCGGTCATGGGCCCCGGCATCATCACCGCAAACATCGACAACGACGCAAGCGGGATCACAACCTATTCGGTCGCCGGAGCACGTTTCGGCTACGCCCTCCTCTGGACACTCGTGCCGACGACCGTTGCACTGGTCGTCATCCAGGAGATGATCGCACGCATGGGTGTCGTGACCGGAAAAGGCCTTTCAGATCTCATCCGCGAAAACTACGGGGTCAAGGCGGCCTTTTTCATGATGCTCGGCCTTCTTGTTGCCAATTTCGGCAATACAGTGGCCAACCTTGCCGGTTGGGCAGCAAGCATGGAGATACTCGGCCTGAGCAAGTACCTCATGGTCCCGGTCGGAGCCCTGGCGATCTGGCTGCTGGTCACAAAAGGGAGCTATCGTTTCGTCGAAAAGATACTGCTCTTTGCCTGCCTCATCTATTTCGGATATGTGATCTCCGGCCTCATGTCGGGAGCTGACTGGACACCGGTGCTCAAAAGCACGCTCATCCCCCAGCTGAAATGGGATTCCGAATATATCATGCTCAGTATTGCGATCATCGGGACGACCATCACCCCCTGGATGCAGTTCTACCTGCAGTCTTCCATTGCTGAAAAAGGGATCAAAAAGGAAGATTACGCAGCGTCCCGGCTGGACGTTATCATCGGCTGCTCGATCACCGACATAATCAGTTTCTTTATCATCGTTACCTGCGGCACGCTCCTCTTCCCCCACGGCATCAAGATCAATGAGGCAGCCGAGGCGGCAATAGCCCTGAGGCCCCTGGCCGGCGAGTATGCCTACCTCATCTTTGCCCTCTGTCTTGCAAACGCCGCCCTGCTTGGCGCGATCATCGTTCCCCTTGCGACCGCCTACTACGTCTGCGAGGCGATGGGATGGGAGGCAGGGATCAATAAATCGTTCAAAGAGGCCCCGCAGTTCATGTGGATCTATACCCTCACTATTGCCCTGGCCTCTGCGGTGATCCTGATCCCCGGAGCCCCCCTCGTGTTCCTGATGGTGCTCTCTGCCGTCCTTAATGGCCTTCTTCTCCCCTTTGTTCTGATCTTTGCACTGCTTCTGGTCAACAACAGGAAACTTATGGGCGACTACGTGAACCCCAAAAGCTATAACTACATTTCATGGGCCACGATCATAGCTATTACCCTGCTCACCGTCTTTCTTATTGCAACGACCATTGCCCCGCTCAAAGTCTGAGGCTGGACAGGCGGTCAGTGGAACGGTTTTGATTATTAATGGCCGGATTTAGTTTATAATATGCGTTATATACTGCTGGAGGTTCGATGGTTAAGACAATAGACTGGGTCGACGGAAAGGTTATGATGCTCGACCAGTCAAAACTGCCTATAGACGTTACCTACATTGAATGCACTGACTATCTCAGAGTGGCCGAAGGGATCAGGAAGCTCTGGATCCGGGGGGCCCCTGCAATAGGTATCGCTGCCTCCATGGGCATTGCCCTTGCCGCTCAGCAGATCAGGGCTGAGGGTATAGAGGACTTCACAAAAAAGCTCGAACCCGTTTATAAAACGCTGCTTGAGACCAGGCCGACCGCGGTGAATATCCAGTGGGCCGTAAACAGGTTCAGGACATTCGTTGAGTCAAACAGGGACGCAGGCATACAGCACCTCCGGGAACTCCTGATCGGAGAGGCTAAAAAGGTCCTCGAAGAAGACATTGCGCTCAACAGGGCGATCGGCCTCTGGGGCGCCCAGTTCATCAAGGACGGGGACACGATCCTCACCCACTGCAATGCCGGTTCGCTGGCAACGGGCGGCTATGGCACGGCCACGGCGCCGATGCGCGTGGCAAAGGAGCAGGGGAAAAAATTCAGCGTCATCGCTGACGAGACACGGCCGGTGCTGCAGGGCGCACGCCTGACCGCATGGGAACTGATGGAGGACGGCATCCCGGTCACCCTCATCACCGACAACACCGCAGGGGCCCTTATGCAAAAAGGGGAGATCGATCTTGCCATCGTCGGCACGGACAGGACCGTTCGTAACGGAGACGTCGCCAATAAGATCGGCACCTACACGGTTGCGGTCCTCTGCAAAGAGCACGGAATACCTTTCTATGTCGCCGCACCCCTGAGCAGCATCGATTTTTCGATCCCGACAGGAGACCTCATCCCCATTGAAGAGCGGGACGCGAGCGAGGTTACGCATATCTTCGGAACCTGCAGGATAGCCCCCGAGGGGGTCCGGGTCCGGAACCTGGCGTTTGACGTGACCCCGGCCCGTTACGTCACCGCCATCATAACCGAAAA
This sequence comes from Nitrospirota bacterium, assembly GCA_004321925.1. Taxonomy (GTDB): domain Bacteria; phylum Nitrospirota; class Thermodesulfovibrionia; order Thermodesulfovibrionales; family UBA6898; genus PALSA-1316. Next base: position 30,336 of record SCQH01000109.1, read on the forward strand.
AGGTGCCTTCAGGCCTGAAGACCTCAAAGAACTCGCAGAGGCTGACAAGGACATCAGCGGATTAAGGATCGGGGCAGCGCAATGATGGAGCAGATGCCTTGACCCCGAGATCCTCTCTGACACCAAAGCCCGCCATGAGCCTGCAGCAGGTCTTTGAACTCTATGAAGACAGGCTGAGACTTGTTGAAATTAAGATCAGGGAGCTTTTCAGCACCAAGGCCTCTATTATCCCGCTGATAGGAGACCATATAACCTCAAGCGGAGGGAAAAGGCTCCGGCCGCTCTTTCATCTCATCAGCGCTGATATTTCAGGATATACCGGAGATGCTGATATCGATATTGCCGGCATCATTGAATCCATCCACACTGCCTCGCTTCTCCATGATGATGTTGTGGACATGGCAGATGTCAGGAGGGGCAAACCGACCGCCAACTCCATCTGGGGCAACCAGATCGTTGTCCTGGTGGGAGACTTCCTCTATTCCAATGCCCTCAGAAATGCCGTCATGCAGAAGGACCAGAGGATCATGGAGACCCTCTCCGATGCCACGACACGGATGACCGAAGGTGAGCTGCTGCAGCTGAACCGCATCGGCGACCCGGACATCACCGAGGAAGAGTATATCGAGATAATCTCGGCAAAGACCGGGGCGCTCATCTCTGCTGCCTGCAGGGTCGGGGCGATCCTGGGCGGCCTTCCCCGGGAGCTGGAACAGGCCCTGGGGGACTTCGGCATGAAGACCGGCATTGTCTTTCAGATGGCAGACGATATCCTCGATTACATGGCGGACGAAGGGGAACTGGGGAAAAAACTGGGTAAGGACCTGGAAGAAGGCAAGATCACCCTTCCACTGCTCTACCTCCTGAAAAAGGCTGATAAAGGTGAGTTCCTCGAGATCAAAAAGCTCATCAAGGATGACAACCCGGCAGAGGGCATCGGAAGGATCCTGTCTCTCCTGAAAAAATACCGGTCGATAGAGGAATCCGTCAGAAAGGCCGAAACCCTGGTGAAGGAGGCGACGGACAGCCTGGCCCCCTTCCCTGAATCCCCGGCAAAGGAAGCGCTCCTTGCCATAGCAGAATATTCACTTCACCGGGGCAAGTGACAGAATGCACCCGCTTGCATCACTGGCAAAAAAAACCGTCGAGACATTTGTAAATACCGGAAAGGTCCCAACCGTGCCGGAGCAGCTGCCGCCTGAATTTCTTGAAAAGGCAGGGGTCTTCGTCAGCATCAAAAAACATGGCGGCCTGCGCGGCTGCATCGGGACTTTTTCCCCTGTCACTTCCAGCATCGCGGCCGAGACGATCGCCAATGCCATTTCTGCGGCAACGGGGGATCCCCGGTTCAGTCCGGTAACTGCAGATGAGCTGGATGACCTTGTTTATTCCGTTGATGTGCTCACCCCTCCTGAAAGGGTGACAGACATCCGTGAGCTCGATCCGAAACGATTCGGCATCATCCTCTCCAGTGGTCATAAACGCGGGCTGCTGCTCCCTGATCTCGAAGGGGTTGACACCGTGGAAGAGCAGATCCGTATAACGCAGATGAAGGCCGGCATCTTTCCCGGCGAAAAGACAGAGCTATCCCGGTTTACCGTTCAACGATACTCCTGAACGTTTCAGGGAAGACCGCATGGATGATACGAAAAGCACAGGACCAACCACTGCTGAGAGATTCAGGGCCCTTGCCGGGATCCTGTGCGCCCTTGCACTCTTCATCGCGGTCCTGGCGGAGGGATACTATATTTTTTCATTACGCGATATAATTGAGAGACAGTCGGATGAGCTGAAGAACACCAGCCTTCAGTTGGAGTCACTGAGAAACGCCAGTTCCTCACTGAGGGAAGAACTGGACTCTATCAAGAAGATGGCAGGAGATCGAAAAGATGGAACTACCCCTTAAAGGCAACACCAACGACACAAGCCTCGTTAAACTGCTTGTCCATATCAACAGGAACAGGAAGACCGGCACCCTGTCCCTGACGCTGCCTGCATATACCAAAAAGATGTACATCCATCTGGGTGATGTGGTCTTTGCCTCCTCCACCTATGAGGACGACCGGCTGGGCGAGATGCTGATAAAGGCCGGCAAGATATCCGTGGAGCAGTATGATAAATCCGTTCAGGTGCTGAAGAAATCTAACAAGCGCCAGGGAGCTATTTTAGTTGAACTGGGCTACCTGACCCCTAAGGACCTTTTCTGGGGGGTCAAGTACCAGGTGAAAGAGATCATACAGAGCATGTTCCAGGCTGAGGATGCCGACTATGAGTTCACCGAGGGAGAGATCCCGTCGCAGGAGGTAATAACCCTCAAGATGAGCATGGGGAACCTGATCTTCGACTCTGTCCGCCGCATTGAGAACTGGACGAGGATCAGGAAAGAGATGCCTGATACCTCCTCGGTCCTCAGTCTGAGCAAAGACCCCCTCAGCCTTTTTCAGGATATCGAGTTGAGCCCTCATGACAAAAAGATCCTGTCACTGGTCAACGGGAAGAACACGATCAAGGAGGTATTCGAGAATTCCTGGCTCGGGTCCTTCGAGGCCCTGAAGATCCTTTATGTCCTCTGGTCCATCGGGATGGTCGAACTGGCAGAGCCTGCAGGTTCTGCTGCTGCGCGCGCCGACAACGCTCCGGATGTCACGATATCCCTGGATGATATCCTGCAGCCGAATGCCGATGAGGAGGAAGAGGCGCTGGCGCAAAGGGTAGACGCTCTCTATACCCGGCTGGATACTATAAAGCCGTCAGAACTGCTTGAGATCGATGAAAAGTCGGATACCGAAACCGTAAAAAAGAGCTACTACCGGCTTGCAAAGGAATTTCACCCTGACCGGTATTTCACGACAAAGGACGATTCGCTCAAGGCGAAGCTCACCACGATCTTCGATGCCATAACCAAGGCATACAATCTCCTGAAAGATGATGCGGAAAGAAAAAAATATTTCAGACAGCCCAAAAAAGCTGTTAAACCGCCTGCAGCCCCTGAGGATTCCGGGACGCCGGTGGACGCCGGCAAGGCGGAAACCCAGTTCAAGGACGGCATCAGCGAATTCAAGAGAGGAAACTACTGGGGTGCTGCCGATAAATTCAAATGGGCGACCAAGCTAGCACCGGATAATGCCAACTACTGGAATTATCTTTCGCTTGCGCTATCGAAGATCCCCGGCAGGCTAAAGGACGCCGAGGAAACGCTCCAGACCGCACTGAAGCTCGACCCGTCCAACTCGGATTTCGAAGCGAACCTCGGACTGATCTACCTCAAGGCAGGCCTTAAAAAGAGGGCTGCGGTCTGTTTCGAGAAGGCCCTCAAGATCGATCCCGGCAATGATAAGGCGGCTAAAGGGCTGCAGCAGACAGGCTAACCGGTGATGGGGACGGCAGACGGGGGTCTTTCTGATACCATGCTGCAGAAAAAGCCGCACATTGTACCGAAATATATTATTTATGGGTTTTTTCTCCTCGGCCTTGTCTCTGCAATCGCCTTCAGGGCCATCATCGTCCTTCAGCATATTGACCCTTTCTGGGTCCGTCCGGTCTGGTACGTCGGGGCCATTGGCTACTTCCTGTTCTTTCTCTACCGGTATGCGATCACGCGAAAGCGCAAGAAGGCCGTTGAGGAGTATGAACTGATCGAAAAACTGAAGGCAAACGCATGCCTGACAGAAAATGACCGGGAGGTGGTCCTGTATCTGCTCTCCTCGATCAAGTTCTCTCTTGAAGACCTGAACTATGCGCTCATCTTTCTGCTCTCCGTCATTGCGATCGCGGCCGATCTTGTTCTTACAGCGGTAAAATGAACAGGGATGAACTGACAGACTGATGAACATCCGGGAACAGATACAGGAGCGCGAACGGAAAAACTTCCATCCGAAGGCCTGCCTGAGCTCCCAAAGCAAGGGGCGGGCCCTGCGTGAGGAAGAGGGTGATATCCGCACCTGCTTCCAGCGCGACCGCGACCGGATCATCCATTCAAAGGCCTTTCGGAGGCTGAAGCACAAGACCCAGGTCTTTCTCGCCCCCCGGGGCGACCATTACCGGACACGCCTTACCCATGTCCTCGAAGTGGCGCAGATCGCCCGGACGATAGCCCGGGCCCTCAGGCTCAATGAAGACCTCACCGAGGCTGTCGCGCTCGGCCATGACCTCGGCCATACCCCCTTTGGACATGCCGGAGAAATGGTCCTGCGCTCGATCCATCCCGGCGGCTTTGAACATTACAAACAGAGCCTCAGGGTCGTTGATTTCCTTGAGCGGGACGGGCAGGGGCTGAACCTCACCTACGAGGTGCGAAACGGGATTGTGAAGCATTCAAAGGGCAAAGGCCAGATCATCCCCGCGCGCCGCTCTGAACGGGCCGAAACCCTTGAGGGCCAGGTCGTGCGCGTATCCGACCTGATCGCCTACGTGAACCACGATCTCGACGATGCCCTCAGGGCAGAGGTCATCTCGGAAAAGGACATCCCGCAGAAGATCGTAACGACCCTGGGCAATACCCACGCCGGGAGGATTGACGTGATGGTTAAGGATATCATCTACCGCTCCCTTGAAACCGATCTTGAAGAGCTCAGGATGAGCCCCGAACTTTCGGCCGCAACCTATCAGCTCAGGGACTTTCTCTATGAGCGGGTCTATGAAAGCCCCGTGATCATCAGGGAATTCAGGAAGGCACAGAAGATACTGAAGGACCTCTACGAATATTATCTCGAACATATCGAGGAGATCGCGGGCGATATCCCCTCAGAAAAGAAACTGAACCGCAACCGGATGGTCTGCGACTTCATCGCCGGCATGACCGACAGCTTCGCCCTGATGACCTATGAGAAGACCTTCCTCCCGGAGCAGTGGACGGTCATGTAATACGTCGCCTCGTCCCCGACGTACTTGTCAGCCGTCCTGCCTCAGGTCTGTTGCATTCCCGCTTTCGCGCATGAATCCTGCCCTGAAGCGATCCTGCAATACCCGTGTTCCTCTGCAATGTAATCCAGATGCACAGTGGCCAGGTCCTCAACCGTCAGCAGCCCTGCCGGGGTCGGGGCAAAGGTCGCAATGACCTTGATATAGCCCTTGCATTTGTCGCAGACCTCCGCCCGCATCTTATCCCTCTGGTCCCCGGCATACAGATATCCGAGCGTCCGGTGATCCTCATTGCCGCACTGCACACAGGACAGCCGGCGGTGCGGCCAGTCTGCCCCGCACTGTCCGCACCGCAGATGCATCGCCTGTTCATTGCCCTGGAGCTCAGCCAGCAGCACCCCTGCACCGCAGACAAAACAGAACTCCTTCTCCCACGGGATACCCTCTGCCAGCGGGCTCAGCTGTCTGCACCACGTATGCAGGGCAGGTTTAAGCGCGTTTCGTGCAAGTGACAGCAGGAGGCCGGGGTCAAGGGCCAGTGCATCCGCGGCAGAGGCCACCTGGTCGTACTCGCCGGCAAGGATATGGGACAGGAGGCCGCCTGCCTCCAGCGTCTCCTTTTCGATCGCTATCCTGAGCCGGCGATACGCCTCTTTCGGCCTGCCCTTTGCCTCCAGGGCGCGGGCAAGGTCAGACATGAGGCCGCGCACGGCATCCACGTTAAGCCCGACGTCCAGGTCCCGCAGAAGCGGGATCCCCTTCCCCATCTTCTCGCGTGCCTGGTCCGCAGTCATTGAAACCGGGGCGGGATCAAGGTCGGCCGCGTCGAGCAGCGGCAGCATTGCCTCATAGAGCTGCGCCGCCTCATCAAGGTGCGGAGCCTCCTGGACAACGGTGCGCAGCCGCTTAACGAGCCCGGCGGTCACCTCACTGTGATCAACCTTTTTCACCTAATCCGTTTCAGTCCCGCCAGGCTGTTTTGAGACGCCGCGTTCACGGAATCCGATCAGGGCAACCATGCCGGCCATCAGTACGCCAAGTTTTGAGCCGAGTGCCGAGAACCTTTTACGCTGCGGGATAACCGGGTTATCCGGGAGTCCGTAGACCGCAGGGTTGTCCAGGAGAAGATAGAACACCTTCAGGCCTCCGGCTTCAGTATAACCGTAGATATTCGCCTTGGCATCCCCCAGCGCCCTGAGCTTTGCGAGCCGCGCATCGGCCTTTGCCTTGAGCTCCGGGACCTCGCCGAACAGGATAGAACCGGTCGGACAGGCCTTGGCGCAGGCAGTGCCGAGGCCGTTATGGATGCGGTCATTACAGAGGGTGCACTTATGGGACGTGCGCGTCTTTTCGCTGTATTTGACCACGCCATAAGGGCAGGCCTTGTTGCAGAGCCTCATGCCGACGCACTTGTCCTGGCGGACGACCACGTTGCCGAGGTCGGTGCGCTCGATCGCCTCCACAGGGCAGACGTTCAGGCAGGCCGCATCAGTGCAGTGTTTGCAGGAGTCGCTCATGAAGAGCCAGCGCGAGCTGGTCCTGCGGTAATTGATCTGCTCGATAAAAAGGACATGCCTCCAATCCGTAGCGCTCAATGCGCCGGTATTGTCATAGGAGTTGCCGGTGAAGTTGAAAGCGACCGGATACGGCATGCCTGCCTCCTGCTTGAAGTGTGAGGGTTCTGCATCCAGTCCGTTCCATTCCTTGCAGGCCACCTGGCATGCCTTGCAGCCTGTGCAGATAGACGTATCGACAAACATTCCCTTCGCCATGTTACACCTCCCCTGACTTCTTTCCTGCATGCACATTGCAGGTGAAGACCTTGCCCTCGTGGATCGAAACATTGGGGTCAGCCACCAGGGCGCTCAGGTTATTGACTATATCACCCTGGGCAGTGCCCTGCCAGCCCCAGTGCCAGGGCATGCCGATCTGATGGATCGTCCTGCCGTCGATAACAAAGGGTTTCATCCTTCGGGTCACCAGTGCCCGGGCCTGTATCTCTCCGCGGGCCGTCTCGATGGTCATGAACTCTCCGTGCTTGATCCCCTTCTCCTGTGAGAGTTCGGGTGAGATCTCACAGAACAGTTCGGGCATCAGTTCAGCAAGCCAGGGCAGCCAGCGGCTCATTGCCCCGCTCAGGTAATGCTCGGTCAGGCGGTAGGTCGAGATGACGATAGGATACTTCGGATCGGCAATCTTGTGGTACGGGTTCCCCTCGACGTTCCAGACCTTTGCCAGCGGGTTTGCCTGCTGCCGGTAAAGCACATTCATTACCGGCGATTCATAGGGCTCATAATGGGTAGGCAGCGGACCGTCCACGAGCCCTGCAGGGGCAAAGAGCCAGGCCTTCCCGTCAGATCGCATGATGAACGGATCATCCCCGCCGAGCCAGTCAAAGCCCAGGCCGTCGTCTTTGCCCTTGGACCCGGGGGCCTTGGCAGGCGCAAAGTCGATCCCCTCCCCTGCCGGGGAGACCCACTTCGAGACAGCCGCATCCCAGAATACAAGTTTCTTCTTTTCTGACCAGGGATTGCCCTTGAGGTCAGCAGAGGCGCGGTTATACATGATATGCCTGTTCGCCGGCCAGGCAAAGCCCCACTTCGGGGATATCCAGTTATCTCCCTGCCGGCTGGCAGAGAGGTTCTTGCCTTCTTCGGGAATAACACCCGTATAGATCCATGCCCCGCAGACGGTCGTACCATCTTCCTTGAGATTGGCGAACGAAGCCACCGGTTTTCTGTCAGACCAGGTATAGCCGTTAATCTCCTTCAGTGCCTTGTAAGCCGATGGTTCGTCCTTGATCCGCCATGGCGCAACTTCAGCCGGGGCAGGCTCATAGTCCCAGGTCAGGTTTTTGATCGCCCAGTCCCGGTCGAGACCGGATGCCTTATACATCTCCTTCAGTTTCTTGCCGAGATGATAGGTGAACCAGAGGTTGCTCCTGCAGTCGTCAGGCGGGTCGGCCGCCTTTTCGTGATACTGCAGAAGCCTTTGCGTATTGGTGAACGACCCCTCCATCTCGGGTACTGTCGCCGACGGGAGATAGATGATCTCGGTCTTGATGTCTGCCGTCTTCAGCTCACCGGACTTTATCTCGGGTGAATTGCGCCAGAACGAAGCGGTCTCGGTCTCATAAAAGTCCCGGACGACCATCCAGTCGAGCTTTGCGAGGGCCTTGCGCTGGAACCGGG
>SCQH01000110.1 GCA_004321925.1 Nitrospirota bacterium
CCTGGAAACAGCCCTGAAGCTCTACAAGATGGACAACGGTTCTTATCCCGACACCGAGCAGGGGCTTGATGCCCTGATCACAAAGCCGGCAACCGGCAGGGTCCCGGCAAAATACAAGGAGGGCGGCTATCTCGAGCAGAGAAGGATACCGGCCGATCCCTGGGGCAACCCCTATCTGTATGTCTCCCCCGGCATTCACGGGGATTTTGATATCATCAGCTTCGGCGCAGACGGCAAGGAAGGCGGAACCGGCAAGGATGCGGACATTACCAGCTGGGACATGCAGTAAGAAAGAGGCTTCCCCCGGATTCACCCTCCTTGAACTGATCGTCGTTGTCTTTATTATCTCCTTGCTGGCGGCAGCCGTCCTGCCGTCTCTCAGCCGGCTCGGGGCAGGGGACCTCAAGGCCGACACCAAGAAGATCTCCTCACTGGTGCGCTACCTTAACGACAGTGCCGTTTATTCAAAACAGACCTATTGGCTCAAATTTGATCTCAGAGAAAGGTCGATCTCCTGGAACGGCCCTGAAGGTGAAAAATCGGAGGGGTATAAGACGCTCGCAGGCGTCAATCTTCAGTCCAGGGGCCTGATCAGGGACGGACAGGTCACGGTCTTCTTCGGCCCTCTGGGGCTCAGGGAAAACCTGGACATATTCCTCAATGACCGCGAAAAGGAATTCAGTATCATGTTCAACTCCCTCAGCGGCAGGGTGAAGATCAAAAGCAATGAGGGATAGACTGCAGACGGCAGTCAATTTTAAAACTGTCATTCCGGCTTGTCCGGAATCCTTCCTGAAAGGCAGGTAATGATTAACAGATCGGAAGAAGAAAATATTCTGAACGATTCCGGACAAGCCGGAATGACGAATATGAACCACTCAGGTTTTACGCTTCTTGAGATCATGGTCTCACTTGCGATCATCGGCGGGCTCCTCGTCACTCTTATATATTCCCTGAACTATCACCTGGGTATAGCGGAAAAACATGAATTCATCACCATAGGGTCGATGCTGGCCAAAAGCAAGCTGACCGAGCTTGAGACCAACCCCGCCAGCTCAAAGGGAAAGTTCCCCGAACCTTATGACGCTTACCAATATTCGGCAGAGGTGAAAAAATATCCGCTGCCCGGCATATCAGAGGTCTCGGTCACCGTCAGCAGGGATAAGGACGAGCTTAAGTTCAGCAGCCTTATCGGTGCGAAACGATGAACCGGGTGGTCCGCGGCAGGAACGGGTTCACGCTGATAGAGCTTCTGATCTCGCTGGCCATGCTGAGCATCATCCTCGGCGCCCTTTACAGCACATTTTTCCTTTCGCACAAGGCCATCACCGGGGTCGATGAATCGCTCCTGAAGCTCCAGGAGATGAGGATGTTCCTCGATACGATCAGCAGGGAGATCGATTCGCTCCCTGCCGACGCGAATAAATTTTCGGTCCTGAAGATCGAAGACAGGGACATATACGGCAAGCAGGCCTCACGGATCAATTTCACATCTTTTTCCCCCATGAGACCGGGGCTCTCCCTGATCACCTACTATATCGAAGACCGGTCCGGCAGCAAAACCCTCTTTAAAAAGACCGTCAGCGCTTACACAAAAGAGAAGATCGAAAGTAACGAGACCAATACGGCCGAAATGATCGAAGGGATAGAGTCCTTCACTATCGAGGTCAGCAACAGCGACAAAACATGGCTCAGGACCTGGGACACAGCAGAGACAAAGAGGACTCCGCTGGAGATAAGGGTATCGATATCTGCCATGATAAAGGACAGGCCGGTCAGCATGTATGAAACAATACGACCGCGGATAGGGAGGCCCCTGTGAGACTCCTGAACAACCGCGGCATGGCCCTCATCCTGACCCTCATGGTCGTGGCCATAATAACGGCCATGGTGGTCGAATTCGCCTATGGGATCTACGTGAGCACAAGCAGCCTCAATAACTGGCAGACCTCCCAGCGCCTTTCCCTTCTGGCCAGGTCTGCGACCCAGCTCGGGGCGCAGTTGGTTACCGAGAGGGTGCGGCAGCTTCAGCATTATACTCAATCGGTCTTCGAGACATCACAGAAGGCCCCGGTCGGTGAGGTGGACAGCACAATGACGCTGAGGATAGAGGACGAAAATGCAAAGTTCAACCTCAATACCCTTAACGGGAGAGGGGTCCAGACTTCTAGCGAAAAACCATATGAGGACTTTGTGAGACTCCTGCAGGCCCTGGACTTAACAAAAGAAAAAGCGGAGGACATCACAGACAGAATCAGTTACTGGCTCAACTCAAATACAACACACAGACCCCGGGATGCAAAGAACGAGACAAAGAACGAAAATCTCGACAGTCTCGACGAAATGCTTCTAATACCCGGTATCGACAGGGAGAGCTATGTGAAGCTTCTGCCCTATGTTACAATATACACCAGCGACAAACGTATCAATATTAATAGTGCAGACGTCCCTGTAATTATGTCTCTTTCAGATAAAATAATAGACAGACATATGGCAGAAAATCTCATCAAATACAGAGAAATAACTCCTATCAAGAATATAGAGGAGATATCCAAGATTGCCGGATGGGATGCTGTTGGAACTTCCATATCGGGGTACATAAACTTCACGGGCAATACTTTCCGGATCGTCGCAACCGGCTCGACCGGGGATGTCAAAAGGGTCATCGAGACTGTCGTGGATATATCCGGCAGTTCCCGGACCGTACGATACTGGAAAGAATTATAGGGACATGGGAACGATAACCTTACTTGATCTCACATCAGACACCCTGGCCTTCTACCGGCTCGACAGGGACAAGGGCGGCAGCCTTGCGCAGGGCCGTATACCTCTTGGCCCGGGGGAGCTCCTTCCGGCTGATCTGTCTCAGGTCGTAAGCGGCGACGCAGACTATTATCTCAGCATTCCCGGCTCTCTCCTGAACTTCAGGATCATGGAGATGCCGTTCCCGGACCTGAAAAAGGTGCGGGAGCTTATCCCTTTCGAGCTCGACGGCCTGATCCTGGGAGGTTCGGCCTCAATTGTCTTCGATGTCCATATCCTCGAATCGGGAAGCGGCGGCCACCGGGTCCTTGTTGCCTATATTGCCAGACCGGTCCTTAAGGATATCCTTGAGAGGCTCAGGCAGTTCTCGATCGACCCCAAGGCCATTATCTCGGCAGATCTTGCCCATGCCGTGTCGTCCTCTGCCGGCAAGAAGATAGCCGGCCTTCTCCTTGAGCAGCCCCGCCTTTCTGATGAAGCGCGGGTGGGTCTCTGCCTGAAAGAGATCAAGACACCGACCTTTAATTTCAGGAGGGATGAGTTCGCCTATAAGGCTGACGATGAGCGGCAGCAGAAGGCGCTCCGGACAGCAGCAGTGCTGGCCCTTCTTATCCTGGTCGTATTCCTGGCCGATGTTACGGCGACCATGTTCGCGCTGAACCGCGAGAACAGTGCCCTGCGGCAGAACATCCGCAAAACCTATCAGGCAGTCTTCCCCGAAGAGAAGAAGATCACGGATGAGGTCTACCAGATGAAGGCCCACCTGAAGGTCCTGAAGGAGAAGGAGACCGCCTTTGTCGGGATCTCTGCCCTGCAGACCCTGCTTGACCTCACCAGGATAAGCCGCGAGGGGATATCCCTCAATGATATTACGATCGACCGGGACCTGGTCGTCATCAAGGGAGAATGCCCGTCCCTGAGTGATGCACAGAAGATCAAGACCGAGTTGGAGACCTTTCTCGGTGAGGCAAATATTTCTGACACGAAGCCCTCAGATCAGAACAGGACCCAGTTCACGATAAGCGCCAAAGGCCGGAAGATATGACGCTCAGAATGGACAAAAAATATATCTTCCCTGCCGGGATCGTCCTGCTCCTGGGGGTCTGCATCGTCATGGCCGTCCTGGTCCGTTCATCAAAGGCCGAGAACAGGCAGCTTAAAGCGAGACAGGCGGAGTTGTCCGTATTACGGGATGAGGCCCTGAGGCTCAGGGACGCTGTCGGATCTGCAGAAGGGAAGAAGTCCCTTGCCAAGGTCGAAGGGGTTGTCCAGGCCACGGATGAAGTACTTAAATCACTCGGTATGGGCCAGAAGGTCAAGTCGGTGAAACCGACCGGCATCAGGAATAAACAGTACGCCACTGAAGAAGAGGCAGAGGTCCAGCTCGAAAAACTGAGCATGAACGAGATGGTGAACGTACTTTACCGGTTCGAAAACTCAGCAATGTTCCTCTCCGTAAAAAAGGCCTCCCTCAGGACGACCTTCGAGAACCCGTCCCTCCTCAATGTGATCATCACTATCAGTCTGATCAAGCCGACGTGAAGTACCTCCTGGCCGTTGTCCTCCTCTGCATCTGCCTTGTTCCCGGCATCTGGCTCATTGCAATACCCGAAGAGACGCTGCTCGGTCTGGCAGAGCGTTCGTTCGACAACAGCTCTGTGCGTGTCGAGTTCTCAGAGTTCAAAAAGGGCCTGTTCTACAATTTCACTGCCGGCAGCATCACCCTTAAAAAAAATAATGCCAGCCTCGTCAGGATCGAAAATGCATCCGGACATATTGCCCTTGCATCCCTCCTCTCACTGAAACTGCCCCTCCTCTTCAGCGGCGACCTCGCCGGAGGGAACATACAGGGGGAACTGCAGTTGTTAAAAAGGGACCGGGCCGTTCTCGTCAGGCTTGATAATGCACGCACTGAGCAGGTCCCTTTCTTTGAGCTGGTGGGCTTAAAGGGGAACGGCCTGCTTTCCGGGAACCTCGTCCTTCGTGCCCGGGCCGGTGAGGTCACGTTCGATCTCAGGGAGGCGAGATTCAGCCAGGGGACGTTCGGCAGCATAACGGTCCCTCTTGAGATGTTCACCAGCGCAAAAGGGGCGATGGCCATAAACGGCAGGACGCTGAAGGTCGTCTCCTTTGCCCTCGACGGTAGAGGTATCTATGCACGCGTAAAAGGCGACATAACGGACGGCAGGCTCAATCTCATGCTTGAACTCATGCCTGACAAGGAGTTCACGGACAAAAGCCCTATATTTGCCGTGCTCGACACATATAAGGTCTCACCGGGATACTATGCTGTGCCCCTGAAAAACCAGCTCAGCCTTTGATCCGGTATCTTACGGGCAGCCGGACTCATACGTTGTTGTTTACAAATACATTCAGCATGGCTTAAAATTTAGTATCAGGGGCTGAAAACCTCCAGAGGGACAAGGACATGTATACGCTCAGGGACATACTAAAAAATCTCAACGTCATAAATACGCTGCTCATCGGCATCCTTGTTTTTATGACGGTCAGCCTGCTGTTGCCGGTACGGAGCAAAAAGGCCGCGTATGTCCCGCCTGTTGCTAAAGAAAAAGCCCCGCAGGGGGCAGACAAAGATAAAACAGCGGAGGTCAAGGGACCATCACCCCTTGACTATGTCATCATCCCCGAGCAGAACCTCTTTCATCCCGACAGAAAGATACCGGTGCCGAAGGCAGAGGCGGCCCCCCTGCCGAAGCCGGACTTCATCCTGTACGGCACCCTCATAAGCGGCGATGTATCAGTCGCTTATATGGAAGACAAAAAAGCCCCGAAGACCACTCAGGGCAGGGGCAAGAGACAGACAACGGTAAAGCTGGGTGATGCGATCAGCGGTTTTATCCTCAAGGAGATCGATACGAACAGGGTCGTTCTGGCGCGGGGCGATGAGTCCCTGGTGGTTAATCTGGACGATAAGGTCAAGGTCCGGGAAACCCCGCATCCTGTGGCAACCTCTCCGCAGGCCCAGCACCAGCCGGTGATATCACCGGCACCGGCGATGCAGCCTCAGAAGACCGTCCAGCCCCCAATGCAGCCGTCAACTCCGGCAGTATCAGTTCAACAGCCCCAGCCAGGCACTGCCCCTGCGGCCAAGACAGCAGCGCCTGCGAGACGCGGACTCTTCGGGGCCGGCAGGTAACCGGCCGCATCATTATTTCTTCAGCAGACCGGCAACGCGACCATAGAGTTTCTTTCTCAAGGAATTGTCAGGGAACAGGATATCCCTGATCCGGTAGATCGTCACCACACCACGCCAGCCAAGGGATTGGGTCATGCGTTCAAGCTGCAGGCGGAGTTCATCAACCTCCCCCTTGCGGTCATTCAGGAGGACCTTCAGGTCCTGCAGTTCTTTTTTCTGCTGCTCGACCTGCTCGCTGCAGGTCTTAAACTCATGGCACAGCTCATCGATCGCCCGCACCTTTGAGAGAAATATTTCCGCGTCACTCCTGTCCTGCATCCCATAGGTCACCCAGTTGACCAGGGCCCGCATATCCAGCGGCTCCGGGATGATCCAGAAGGCCTCGTACCAGGCGTCTTCCCGCGTTTCGAACACCCAGAAGCGGTTAAGCCCCTTTATCGACTCACAGAACAGGCCGGGGGCATTGAGCAGGCTTACGCGATACTCCGTCAGTGCTCGTTCTTTTGTGGTGATGACCGATGAGATATCAACAAGATGGGTAAACCGTACTGACCGGTAGATCTCATACATAGCCACTCTCATCCCCGGGAAGGAAGCCTGAACCTGCAGGGCAATATCAGCGACTGCCCCGTGGTCCGGGTGGAGGTCTGCGGGTGACGGGGCAAACAGGATGTCAGGTCCCACATGACGTATGATCTCTTCTATCTTTACCCTCACCGCATCCTTCAGGCCTGAGAGCCCTCCGTCGGGGAACCCGAGAAAATGGGTCTGCCTGACGCCGAGCATCCCGGCCGCACGGAGCGCCTCCTGTTTCCGGCAGGCAATGACTTCCTGAGGATCATCCATTCCGGCCAGAGACAGTCCGCCTCCATCGGAGACAATGACCACATGCACCTCGGCCCCCATGGCCGCATAAAGACAGATCGTCCCGCCGCAGCCGATGACCTCATCATCAGGATGCGGGGCGAGGACCAGCACCTTCTGAGCCTCCGGGACCCTGTACCGCTCACTCACGGTCATATCCCGAGGACCTCTGCCGCATCCTTCTTCCATCTGTCGATCGAAAAATCCTCTTCAACCCGTTTTCGTCCCTCGCCTGAAACCCGTTTACGGAACTCAGCATCCGACAGGACCCTGTCAATACAGGCTCCCGCGGCCCCGGCAATGCGGTCGGCAGCAGCCCGGGGATCCGGCAGCAGCAGGTCTTTGAAGGGCATCTCCCCGCAGATCGTTTTTGCTATCCCCACAGGCGTCGTTATCACCGGCAGTTCACAGGCCATTGCCTCGATAATAACATATCCGAAGCCTTCATACCGGGAGGGAAAGAGCAAAAAATCAGCAGCAGAATATATTTCGTGCATGAGCTCATGACCGACCTGATCAAGGACAATAACATTCTCAGAGGCGGGGACCGAGGTCCTGTCGCTTCCGGTGCCAAGGACAATGACCCAGCAGATATCCGGCCGCGCCTGCATCACCGTTTCAAGGAGATCGGCCCCTTTGAGCCTGTCCCAGCGGCCGACATACAGGCCGACAGGCACCCTGTCCGGTATCTTCCATGCCCCGGCCGCATGGGCCCTGTCCACCTTTCTGAACAGGCCGGTATCCACGCCATTATGGAGCAGGCGGATATCTGAAAAACCGTACTCCTGCTGCAGTTCATCCCGGACACTCCCGCTGACAGCGATCTTCCTGCGGCCATGCCCGCTCATCGATTCGCAAAAATCTCCCCAGAGACATTTCCATTCGACATACTGCGCGTGCGGCACCACCTCCCTGATCGCTCCGGCAAACCCCTTATGGGTAGCATGGAAGATGTTGACGGTCCTCACCGGCGGGGGGAAACAGCCAAAACCGTAAAAACCGTTCGCAATGACCAGGTCATAATCGTTCCTGCGGTCAAAGACCCTCCTGCCAAGGGCATAGAGATCACCAAGGTAGCTGTTATGGAACGATGACACCGGTCTGTCTGCATCAAGACAATAGAGGTCACAGGGCATGCCGCGGTCTTTCAGCAGGGCCATCAGGTGCAGGGTGTATGTTTCAATGCCCCCCTTGAACTCGGAGGGATTAAAGGCAGTAATTAGAGCAGCTCTCTTTGACACTTTTGTATACAGGTCCTGTTTTTGTTATATTACATGATAACATAATGAAGCGACACCAGAGCGTTTAATGGCTTTCCTTAATAAAATATCAGATATATTCACACCAAAACCTGTTGAGGTCCCCCCCTACCCCTCTCTGATCCTCATGGAAGTGACCAATGCCTGCAACCTGCGGTGCAGCATGTGCTTCATCTATGGTGAGGGGGTCAAAAGAAGGCGTGCAACCGGTTTCATGAAAAGGGAATTATGGCAGCAGGCCATTGACGAGATGGGCTCCTGGCCTGCAAAGGTCACGCTCGATCTCCACGGGGCCGGCGAGCCGCTGCTCCACCCCGAGCTCTTTGAGATCATCTCGTATGCAAAGTCCAAGGCCAATATCTCCGTCGGGTTTTTGTCAAATGCAACCCTCCTGACCAGGGAGAAGGCCGACGCGGTCATCGAAACCGGTCTTGACTGGATCGGGTTTTCGGTCGATGGGGCGCAGAAGGAGATCTTCGAATCTTACCGTAAAGGGGCAGTCCTTGAGGAAGTTGAGGCCAATATCGACTACCTGCTCAGCATAAGAAAGCCCGGCATCGGAGAGCCCGGCAGGCCGACCGTGTATCTGAATATGGTCTGCCATCCCGAGGCGGACACCGGACTTTTCATCGACAGATGGAAGGGCAAAGTAGAGACCATCCTGCTGTCGATAAAGAAGATAAACGACAAAGGGAAGAACATCCCGGCCAAATTCAGCAAGCCCTGTTTTCTCCTCTCCCAGCAGCTGATCATGGGCTGGGACGGGACAACGGTCCTCTGCTGTGAGGATTTTTGCGAAGAGTACGTCACCGGGAGATTCCCTGAGATGAGCCTCTCCGGGATATGGCACGGGGCCAGATTCGATAAGGCCCGACAGCACCATCATAAAGGTACTTTTGACAAGATAGACCTCTGCCGGTATTGCGATTCTGTTGTTTTCCATCAATATGCTGAAAAGGTCATTGAGGTCAATGGCCGGAAAACGCTCGTCCGTACCGAGCTGGCCTCAAAACAGGAATGACAGAGACCGTCTGTCCTTTCTGCGGCTCCGAAGACCCCGGCCCTTATCTCAGACGCAAGGACGGGTTGACGGTCTACCACTGCCGTTCCTGCGACCTCAGGCACGTCGCGATGAAAGAACTGGAAGCTCTTTATCGTTCCCTGCCCGCCCTGTACGAAAAAGAATATTACCATTCCGGCGACAGTATCGGCTACAGCGACTATGAGGCGGTCTCCCTTGCCAGCTTTCTCTGGCAGCCGGCCTTTGTGCAGCTCATAAAGGACATAAAGGGAAAGATCGTCCTTGACATCGGCTGCGCGACGGGCAGACTCCTGGGGCTTATGAAGGAGCAGGGGGCGGCAAGGGTCGAGGGCCTTGAGTTCTCAGCGTATGCTGCGGATAAGGCCAGGGCCGGGGGTTTTGTTGTCCATCAGGGAGATATCAGCGCCCTGCCCCCCGGCGCAAGGTTCGATATCATTACCGCCTTTGATGTTATCGAGCATATACCCGACCTTTCGGCCTTTATGGCCAGGGTCTGTGAGCTTTTGACACCTGAGGGCGTTTTTGTCTTCCTGACGCCTGATGCCGGTTCAGCAGAGGCGCTTATCCAGAAAGAGGGCTGGTACGGCTATAATTCGAGCCTCGAACATATCTATTATTTCTCGGTCCCAAGCCTTCGGGCTGTCCTGGTAAAGGCCTTCGGGCACGATCCGGTGATCTACCAGGCAAATACCGCTGAAGGGCAGGGCATACTGGGGTTCATAAGAAAAGAACCATCCCCTGACGACGCAACGCTTCAGGGCCTGTTCCTGTCGAACTTCGGACCTGAGTTCATCAATGCCGGAAATGTAGAGCCTGTCTGCACCCTCCTTCAGAGGATGGGAGACCAGAGATATATCGCTTACCTCGAAAGATACCGGCCATTGCCGGAGCGGGGGACGGGGACCCCGGGTCCTTCGTCTGCTCCCGATGCTGGAAAGGTTGTGATACGGAGATACCGTGACGGCGATGAGCAGGGCATCGTTAAACTGTTCAAAGAGGTCTTTGGCAGGGAGATGCCCCTGGATGAATGGAACTGGAAATACAAGGGGCAGGGAGGAACAAAGATCGGCTCTGTGGTCATTGAAGATCCGCAATACGGCATCGTCGGGCATTATGGCTGTATCTATCTCAGGATGGTCCGTGACGGCAGGGCCATGACCGGCGCTTCCTCCTGTGACGTGATGATCCATCCGAAATTCAGGAGCTTTATCCGGCTGAAAAAGCTGCATACTTTTTTTATTGCCGAGTTGATCGGGGAAGACGTGCCCATGATATTCGGGTTCCCTACGGAGGAGACCCTGATGATACCTGCGGACAAGCTCGGCATGTATGAAAGGATAGAGGTGGTCCATGAGGCTGTGAAGGACGTGAGGCTCCATAATGGTCTTGTCCGGTTCGCCTGTCGGCTTGCCCCTTTGGAATTTGATGACGAGCGGATTGACAGGCTTTGGAAAAAGGCATCCGGGCAGTTCGGCCTGACCACAATAAAAGACCGGGCCTATCTTGGCTGGAGATACCGGGATAACCGTCTCTTCAGCTATGAGCTGTGGGGACTCCAAAAGAGGTGGTCACGTGAGCTCCTGGCCATTGCGGTCATCAAAAAAGAGCATTCCGAAAGGATGTTCATCATGGATACGCTCTTTTTGGAGGGCAGGCTGCCGGAGCTGATGCAGAAGGTCGAGAACTATGCCGCAGTCTCCGGGAAAAAGAAACTCTCCCTATGGGCGTCCTCCCAGATCAGGGAGACCCTGGCCGGTGAGGGGTTTACGCTTGCATTGACCGGGACCACCCTGCCCCGGTCAACACATCCGCTTTCTCTGAAAAAGGACGAGATACTTAAGAAATTCTTCTATGCCGCAGGAGATACTGACTACCTCTGATCACCTTCCGGCATCCAGTTTCTCAGGATAGAGTTCCACCTTCGCATCCTTAAGCGCCTGATCAAGATATTCCTTGACCTGTGTAGACTGCCTGCTCTCAAAGATAGTCTGTTTTATTTTGTCCCTGACCTCTTCAAGCGGCTGGACCCCGGCCGGTTTCCTGTCTTCGACCTTAATGATATGGTATCCAAACTTCGACTCGACTATACCGCTGATCTCACCCGGCTTCATCGCAAAGGCAGCTTCTTCAAAGGGCTTGACCGTCTTGCCCTTCGAAATGTATCCAAGGTCGCCCCCTACGGACTTTGAGGCATCTTCCGAGAACTCGGTGACGAGTTTCACGAAATCTTCACCCGCCTTTGCCCTTTTCAGGACCCCCTCGGCCTTCTCCCTCAGTTGCTTCTTCTCCTCATCAGAGGCATCTCTCTTGACCCTCAACAGGATATGCCGCGCCTTGACCGTCTCGGGGGCCTTAAAATTATCCTTCCTGGTGCTGTAATAGAGCTTGATGTCGTCGTCGGTGACATCGATCTTCTTTATGATGTCATCATTGAGTATAGCCGAAACCAGAACACCGCTAATCGCCAACTCCATCGCCTTTTCGAGTTCCTTGCTCTTGTCGAGTCCTTTTTCCCTTGCTTTCGTTGAAAGGACGATCATGTTGACGACCGATTTCAGCACCTCTTTTTTTACTGAAGTCTGTGATATATCCACCTTATCATTTTTCGGATAAGCCCTGAGATATTGGTTGAGTTCTGCATTGGTGATCTCCCGGGCCCCAATCCTGGCAACAACATCCTTGCTGTCAGCCGATACATTTCCTGACACCCCTGCAAGCAAAAGGACCGTAATAATGACTGATATTGACCGTTTCACAAAACCTCCTGGTATCATAAATGGTATTTTTGAGTCGATTATTTTAACACATCCGAAATGAAATAATAACGCTGTCTTCCCTTGAAACTGAGGGAATATGGAATGGAAAGAGGGAGGGGAAAGTCCTCGCAGGAACTTTCCTCTCCCTCTTTTTTATGCTAACGAACGGTTACTGGACGCAGTAACGTACTTTGTGTGTTGCCGTTCCGGGGATGGCCCCGCCGACATCGCCGGCAACAAGGATCACGGTAAAGGGAACGTCCCGGGTTACCGTTGTCCTGCCGCTGGTCGTTTTGATAACCCCGTCGCCCGAGTTTGAGAGACTGAAGGTTATGCCCAGTGTATCGCCAGCCCGCTTGAGGCCATACCACATGTTATTCTCACCCATGGCATAGTTATTCCTTCTGAGGGGATCACTATACAGGGCCATCAAGGCATCATAGTCGGCCTTTGTTACCTGACCGTCCTTCATGATGACCACCTGCTCGGACCACGCATAGCTTATGCTCTGCTGATTCATGACATAGATAGAGTTATATGTCCCCGCAGGAATGGTAAAGCTGTAAAGTTTATAGCCTGCTGAGATACCGGTGCTCGTCCCGGTTGCGCAATTCAGTTCCATCGGAATATAACCGCCCACAGGGGGCGTAACAGCCAGGCTTGCCGAACAATTCGCCGTGGCCCCATTGTTTAGTCCCGGACAGGTCCAGGTCCATGGCCCGGTTCCGCTTATCGCGCTCGGGGTTGTCCCTGCCAGTCCGCATGAAACGCTTGTAGGCGCTGCCGTTAATGTCTGCCCATTAGGTGAACCGCAAACCCCGGGTATAGGGGTGGTCGGGCTTGCAGAACAGTTCGCCGTTGTCCCGCCGTTTAAGCCCGGACAGGTCCAAGTCCATGGCCCGGTGCCGCTTATCGCGCTCGGGGTTGTCCCCGCCAATCCACATGAAACGCTTGAGGGGGCTGACGCTAAAGTCTGTCCATTCGGTGAACCACACTGCCCGGGGACAGGGGCAACATAGGTACAACTCTGCGATGTAATAGGATTCCCTCCATCGCAACCTGACGGCAACTGCGTTACTACGCTCCTGGTCTGGGTACTATTTGACTGACATACTCCCCAGGAAGAATAGGTCCATGCCGTGCAGGAAGGCGCAGAGTAGGTGCAGGATCGAGTTAAAGCCGGAAGACCTCCAATGCAACCAGGAGGCGATACTGACACGACGGCCCTGTACTGTATACCCTCAGGCTGGCACGTGCCATAATCGGTATAGGTAAAATCACACGAGACCGGTGAGTCCGCGCTTGCCGTTGAGACAGTGCAGGCCCCGGATCCCAGACATGCCGTAGGACCAGTGCCGCAATCGATCGCCGGGGCAGCCCCCGAATAAAGACCTGCGATGCTGACCGATCCGGTCCAGGCCAGATTCATACTGGCATCGAATCCGCTCAGGACCCAGGAATTGAGGTCCTTGTCCCAGAACAACTCAGGAGTAAAACAGGAATGAGGTACTGTGTTCGTCTGTACCGGCGTACTTAAGCCGGGAGTCGCTGTAGCAACATCATACTTAAAAATCGTCAGGGCCCCATTCTCAGCTTTACGCACATACAGTTTCGTGTCTGCCCAACTCAATGCACTGCTCAAGAGCAGAAATGCTATCGCGCTGATCACGATCGTGCTATAGTTTTTCCTCATCCAGTTACTCATTTCGCTTCCTCCTGTTTAATCCGTTAAATCTGTATGTTGCCTCATAATCCGGTTCATTTTCACAAAACTACTTAACATTATAGCATAGTCAGCACGCTCCGGGTGCATTAAACTTAGTTAACAATCTATCTTCTATACTAAATTTAATGCACATATCATGCCAGCTATTTATGTCACTATCGGGATTGTATTACGCATGATATCAATGACTCGCTGTCATTTATGTGTGTATTTTGACGTTATTTGTCACGATTCACTGCTTCTATTGGCACAAAGGAGGACGAAGAAAGGAGGCATCTCTAGGACAACCCGGGATTAAAGGACAAAAAAAAGGGGAGGCAGATGCCTCCCCTTAGTGGTCAGATAATCTTTTTAACTACGGGCTGACGGTGTACGAACCTGCTCCACCAGTCAGTGAAACAGCGGTTGCATATGCCATCGGCAGTGACCAGCTGATCGCCTCTGTTGCTGCATCCTGGAAGACCAGACCGATGCCCGGTAATCCAAGGGTGTTAACAGTCGTTGCGCCATAGTAGGTATCGCTGATGCCATCGCCAACTGTTGCAACTGAAGCGCCGCCGGCAAGGTCAATAGCGAGCCAACCATAGTTAAAGGTTGTTGTGTCGATTGTCCCTGAAACATCTGAGGTGAACATCGCAGGATTCTTGATGTTCAGAACGTTAACCTCGTGAGGAAGCGTGTTGGTCGTCACCACCTGAGGAGAGAAATCTCCTGTCGGTGTGATCGTGTTCTCCTTGTCATCCCATACTTCAAAGATAACGGTAGGATTGCTGAAGAGCCTGCCATCATGAAGAACGTCATTCAGCTTCTTTGTCGGGAAGGTGATGACCATTGCGGTCCGACCCTTCGAGACAACAGGATCAAGGGCATAGACGCCGCCGATGTTCACTTTGGTCAGCGGATAGTCAACCTGGTCAACATGGGCAGATGCAAGGGTTGCATCATCAACGCCTGCTGCATTCTGGCAGTTGTCAAGAACAAAGGTATCGTTTGCAAGTGACGGAGCAAAAACGGTGCTGCGGCAGTTTGCAATTGCGGTTGCTGCATAAGCATATGTTGCTGCAGTGTCTTCATCATTGATAAAGGCCATGCCGCCCAGTCTGTTCGGTGCATCGACGCCGGTGGTGGTGTTACAGGTTGATAAAGCATCGCTGTGCATGCCGAATGCTAAAACTTCAATGTAACCTTCCCTTGTGTTGTCAGCGGTGATGTTCTTGACAGGGTTGGCAGCGCCAAACCTGAAGACAACGCCTGAAGCAGGAACGGAAGGATCAGTAAGGGTGTCGCTGTCAAGCTCCAAGAACTTTCCTGCGCCCGTTGCCGTGTCAGTGACGATCGCGCCTGTGTACACATCGCCTGCGCTCAGACATACGTTAAAGTCAAGTACTTCGTTACTTCCGCAATCGATCATGGTGCCAGCCGCGCCGTAGAAGTTAGCTACTGCGGTTGCGCAACCGGTCGTTGCAGAGGTGGTCTCGATCGTAGCAGCCTCTCTAAAACGAAGCTTGACGATCACGCCGTTGGCGGTATCCGTGTTCACAATGTTGAAGTAGGTGACCTTGTTGTCCCTCACGTTATAATAAGGGTAAACAAGAGCATCTCCCAAATGTGACGGATTAATAAATACGTTCAGACCAGCAGGAAGCGCCGGCCCGGTGAGAGTAGCAAGGCCGTCTATCTGTGCTGCAAAAACAGATCCAAAACTTAAAGCGATCATGACTACTGTTAAAACTAAAAGTCTTTTAATCATTACATCCTCCTTCTTCTAAGATAATTTTTACCTCACCTTTGTGAGATATAGGGATTTCACATACTTACATATGCAAACTTTCTGTCTTACTAAAACTGACCACCTCCCTCCACTCAAATTTTAACACAATAATTGTGCATCCTTTCAGTCGATAACTTTTAATCAGTCAAAAAATCCTTGCTACCGAAAATATGATGCCACACTCCATCAATCTTTTTCCATTTCTGGGTTATATCAGTATCACGCTCTAAATCCTTCAGGCCTCCCATCGGTGCCCGTGACCCCGCCATGGTCAGCCTTACCTTTACCTTTACCTTCAGTTCCACATCAGCATCTTCATCCGTAATCTTCAGGCTCCGGATCTCGGCCGCTTTCCACTCATTTATGGAACCGGCCATCCTTCTTAAGTACAAGCCGAGGCTTGTCTTCTTCCGGTAAAGAGAATCCTCATAGAGATAACTCTTTTCGAACTCTTCGCTGATCCTGTAGTTACAGTACTGCATTACCCTTTCCCTGAGTATCTCCTCTTCCCCGCTGCTTTTTACAGTATCTTTTATAGAACATCCTGTAAAAATAATCAAGGAAAAAAACAACAGCAACAAAAAAATTTTATCTCTCATTACGTTCCCGTATTAACCAGTTATAGTCACTCATTATATTTTCAGATATCAAAATTCACTTTTCCATTAAAACTTATGCAAGTAGGATGCCAGTGTTTACGCCCCCTGCTACCTGGGGATAAATACGGTAACACATCGTTTTTATTATAAAAAACAGGCACGCTGCCTCCGGTAATTGTGTCGTATTATCCACATAATGTGTTGCTTAATTGCAATTCTGTGTTAACCTGCAGACAATATACGTCATTCATCGGCCATTTTTCTGCATAGAATCATAGCATAATTATTCTCAAGCATCTTCTCTTTTATCAGGGCCTGCTCATACTGCACGACCGTTTTGACAAATTTCGAACCTTTTTCCCCATTAAGTCCATCCTCCCTGATGACCCGCTCCAGCAGCAGATCATATAAGGGCCCGCCAAAGCATCTCACGGCAAGGACCTCGAACCGTTTTGTCAGGGAGGGAATAACCAGTTCCGAGCTGACGCTGGCATCATAAGCCGGCTGATCTTCCTCGCCTGCTCCGCTGACGCCGGGCTCAGCACCATGCTCAAAAAGCCAGTCAGGGGATGCGTCGGCCCCGCTGTCACGCAGCAGCCTGCCGAGCATATTGGCGATCAGGTTATCAGACTCCGGTCTTTTGTAGCCGGCAGGGCCGATATATTCAAGCGCGATGACGATGCCGTTGCTCTTGAGCGAGCGGTTGATCTTCTCCAGGAACTGGTCAAGGTCCTGTATGCGATGCAGCAGGTCGACACAGACAAAGATCTCATAGGTGTTCTGCTGAAAGGCATGGCCGCCGGCAATGACCTTCCTGACATCAGACTCTGCATCGATGACATCAAACGCCTTGCAGATATTATTGATGACAAAGACGACCTCGACGCCCTTGAGCTGGTTGCAGATCATAAGCCCTTTTTCGAGACGGCCTATCGCAAACTGTCTTTTCAGAAATTCATAGAAGGTGATCGCGGGATTGCCGGAGATAAGAGCCTCACACTCGATGATCAGCGCCGGAGAGTCCCACCAGGTATCAATGCGGACGTCCTCCTGCACTTCAGCTTCAGGCTCCTCCGGCGTCCCTGCATC
Organism: Nitrospirota bacterium; assembly: GCA_004321925.1. Lineage (GTDB taxonomy): Bacteria > Nitrospirota > Thermodesulfovibrionia > Thermodesulfovibrionales > UBA6898 > PALSA-1316. The sequence continues at coordinate 17,027 of SCQH01000110.1, forward strand.
CGGTCCCGGTGCCTCCGGGACCATGCTGCCGGCATCCCCGGCGGCGGCCGTTTCTGCCGCTGCTTCTTCAGCTTCCGGTTCAGCCTCCTCCAGCTCATCCCGGGAAATGGTCATCACTGCCTGCTGGTCAAGGCTCCTGATATAATGGATGACAACGTCTTTGGGCTTGCCGCATTCCATCACCTTCCCGTTATCGATCCACATGACCTTGTCGCAGAGCCTGATTATGGCTGTCAGGTCGTGGCTGACGATGACGATGGTCGTCCCGGAGTCCCTGAACTCCTGCATCTTATGCAGGCATTTTTCCTGAAAGTTCAGGTCACCAACGGCAAGCGCCTCATCAATGAGCAGGATCTCGGGATCGATATGGACCGCAACAGAGAACCCGAGCCGCACATGCATGCCGGAGGAATATGTCCTGAGCGGCTGATAGATAAAATCGCCCAGCTCGGAAAACTCCACGATACGGTCGACTTTCTCCAGCATCTCGGCCTTCGTATGCCCCATCAGGATGCCATGGAGAATTATGTTCTCTATGCCGGAGAGGTCCGGATGGAAGCCTGCCCCGAGTTCCAGCAGCGAGGAGATCCTGCCCAAGGTCCTGGCGCTGCCCTCGTCCTGCCGCATGACACCTGCCATGAGGCTCAGGAGCGTACTTTTGCCGGAGCCGTTCCTGCCGACAATCCCGAAGGTCTCTCCCTTGCCGACCTCAAAAGAGATATCGTTGAGGACCAGGAAGCTCTTCTGCTTCATCAGTGCAAGATTTTTGTGCAGGTTAAAGACAAAGGACTTCAGACCAGCCGTTACATTCTGGTAATAGGGGTATCTCTTGCTGACATGGTCGAAGACAATGGCCGGTTCCATCTAGAGCACCTCTGCGAATCTCCACTTCAACCGGTGGAAAACAGCATACCCGGCAGCGAGGATCACCAGGGAATACACCAACGCAAGACCAAGGGCGCTGAAGTCCATCGGCGTATTCATGAAGAGGCTCCTCCACCCCAGCACAAGGGTTGCGGCCGGATTCAGCATGATCAGCGCCCGGTACTGGGCCGGCACCATGTCGGCCGGATATAAGATCGGGGTCGCATAAAAAAGCAGCACGGTCAGGATACCCACGATCCTCTCGAGGTCCCTGAAAAAAAGATTGATCGCGGCGACAGCTATCGCGACCCCGAAGGTCAGGACAAACTGGATGAGCAGCAGCAGGGGCAGATACAGGATCCATCCGGGATTCGGCCTGATCCCGTAAAAGATCATGAATATCACGATGACGGGGACCGACAGGATGAAATGGATCAGGTCGTTCAATACCACGGCGATGACCAGGGACTCACGGCTAAAATTGATCTTTTTGATGAGCGAGGCATTACTGACGAAGATCATGGCTGAGGCATTGACGGAATTGGAGAACCACTGCCAGGGGAAAAGTCCGGCTATCAGGAACAGCGTATAGTTCTCTACCTCAACCCGCATGATGATCTTAAAGGCAACAAAGAAGATAAGGGCCATGGCAAGGGGGTTGGCGACCGACCACAGATAACCGAGGATACTTCTCTGGTACCGGACCTTCAGCTCCTTATTTGTCAGGGCTACAAGCAGGTCCTGATAGTATGTGAACGAACGGCTCATAGACTCGCTATAGGGTGAAACACAGAGGGCTTGTCATGGTCAGGGGCACCTGCCGTGCAGGGTTACTTTCCCTTGCCGCTCCCGCGGACAACTTCATTCCTCATTGGAGACAACGTCATTGAGGGTCCTTTTTATTTGTTTCAGGCAAAGGTCCGCTTTTCATGCTTCTGTCCTTAATGAACTCATCGATGCTCTTGTCCTTGCCATATCCCTTATACCTGTCCAGATACTCTTTCGTGACCTCTCCCGCTTCCTTCAGGTTTTTCATGACATGCGGCGTCAGCAGGATGATGAGTTCGGTCCTGGTGTTGTCATCAGTCGTATTACCGAAGAGGTTGCCAATGATCGGAATTTTATTCAAAAAGGGTATGCCGTCCTTCGCCTTTGAGATGTCTTCCCTGATAAGACCGCCAATGATGATCGTCTCGCCGTCCTTGGCAACAAGGTTGGAGGTCGCCTCTATTTTGTCGATGGTTATATTCTTTAGTCCGCCGACATCCACGGCGACTTCCCCGATCGAGGAGATCTCCTGGGTCAGTTCAAGGGAGATCAGGCCGCTGTCGTTTATCTGCGGCTTCACCTTGAGTATTATCCCTATGTCCTTGTATTGAACAGTGCTGGTTATCGACGGCACGGTCCCTGTCGCCGCAGTGGTAGATGTCTGTGACGTGGTCAGAGGGACCTGGGACCCGACCTGCATCCTCGCCTCAAGGTTGTCCTTGACAAGCAGGTGCGGCGATGCAAGGACCTTGGCCTTCGACTCCTCGGCCAGGGCCGTCAGCACTGCCCTCACCGTTCCCGTGGGGTCTTTCCCGACAAAGGTGAAACCTTTAGCAGGAAGGTTTGCCACAGCGGTTGCAGGGCTGTTGATGTTGACGTCGCCGGTGAGATTGACTGCGTTTGTAAACGGCTTAATGCCGGTTATATTGAAATCGGTATTGACGGACCAGGAAAAACCGAAGCTCAAATTGTCTTTCAGCTTCACCTGCACGATGAGCGCCTCGATCATCACCTGCCGCGGCACGATATCGATCTTCTGGAGCGTCTCGAAGATCACGAGATAATCTTCAGGCGTGGCGAGGATCGCGATAGAGTTCGTGACCTCATCAGGGATGATCTTGGTGTTTTCAGAGACCAGGGTCTCTCCCCCGGCAGCCCCGGGGATGACCGTGGACTGGACAGGCTGGACGGGCGGCTGCGGGGGTTGGCCCGGCACCTGGGTCCCTGGGGCCCGCTGCGTGCTTGGCGTGCTTTTCGCCGTTGGGGAAACCTTGGCCCCGAGAAAGATCTGCTGCAGGAGCGCGGCAACATCCTTTGCCTTGCTGTTCTGCACCGGATAGACAAAGACCTTGGGGGTCACCTGCTTCAGAAGTTCACTGTCAAATATCTCAACCAGGGAAAGCAGCCGTTTCACATTGGCATCCGTATCGACAATGATAATATAATTGCTCTTCGGCACATCGACGATCTGGGCATTTTTCGACAGGAAGGGGGTAAGCACCCGGGTCAGTTCTGTCGACTGGTTGTACAGGACAGGGACCACCTGCAGCAGGGCCTTCCCGTTGACCTTGACCTTGTCGGCCTCCCTGCCGACCGATACCGCCGCAGGTTCCTTTGACAAGTCTCCTATCGGGATGATCCTGTAGAGTCCGCCCTCCTCGACGATCCCGATGCCATTGAGCCTCAGGATGACCTCCATCAGGGGCATCACATCATCCATCGTCTTGGCAACCGGGGCTACCGACCTGAAATTCACCCTTCCCTTTACCGCGGGATCAACAATATAGTTGACCCTTAGGATGTCCCCGAATATCGTCTGTATGACCGAAAAAACATCGGCGTCATCAAAATTAAAGCTTATCTCCTCTGCCTTCCCCGAGGTTTTTCTCACCGCAACGGACTTGGATCTTGGCTGGGCAGCCGGTTGCGGCTGAGGCGTGATCACCGGCTGCGACTCGGCCTGGGGAAAGGGCTGCACCACCTGAGGCTGAACCTCCGGCTGGGGGTGCGGGGCGACAAACGGCTGGGCCTGGGGTTCAGTGGTCGTTGTCGTGGTCGTCGTTGTCGTCGTCGCAGGTTGGGGCTGAACCGCCGGCTGGGCCTGAGGTTCAGTTGTGGTCGTCGTGGTTGTCGTTGTCGTCGGTGGCTGCTCTACAGCCGGCTGATCGCCATAGACCGGCCAGGGAGTTGCAGACTTCACCGATTCTTCCTTCCTGCGTTTCTGTCTTTCAGAAAGCGGCGTACCGCCGCTGCCAAAGAGCGTGGCACCAAGGGAGGAACCCATGTCCAGCATGAACAATCCCACCAGGCAGGCCACCGCAGATGTCATGATCAGCTTTTTATTCATAAAAAATATCTCACTACCTCGTTCAACACAGCGTAAATTAAGATAATGTATTTAGTACCCCATGTCAAGGCAACAGTGGCTGCAGGTCAATGTGATGACCCCTGCATATATCACGTTTTTGCTTATGGGTAAGCCCGTACTGAAACACCTAAAATACCGCACAAATTGGTATAATGCTCTACCTATGTCATTTCTATATTTAAGAGGCCTCAGGTCTTTCATGCTCCCCGGCAGGTTGCTTTCATGAAATACCTGGTTGTCGTGCCTGCCTTCAATGAGGAGCAGTCGATCGGCGCTGTTCTCAGGGGAATTAAGGCGGAGGTCCCGTTTGCGGACATACTCGTGGTCAATGACGGCTCGACCGACCAGACCGCAAGGACGGCCGAAGCAGCCGGTCATGACGGGACAGGGGTGATCAGCCACCCGTTTAACCTGGGGTATGGTGCAGCGCTCCAGACAGGGTTCAGATATGGGGTGAAAAATGGCTATGATTTCATTGTGTCCATGGATGCCGACGGTCAGCACACCCCTTCTTCCGTAGAAAAGATGATCAGGGTCATGACCGACAGCAAGGCGGATGTTGTCATCGGCTCACGGTTCCTTGAGGGGACCTATCCGTTGGGCATGGCAAAAAAGATCGGGATAGGGCTTTTTTCGATGATCGCCCGGGCCTATACCGGCATCACCATAACAGACCCTACCTCCGGCTTTCAGCTTCTCAACAGAAATGCCTTTTCATACCTGGCCGCGGGAGACAACTACCCGCTTGACTATCCTGACGTCAATATCATCATGGCCCTCCACAAGCGGAAATTCACGCTTGCCGAGGCGGCCGTCGAGATGACAGAGAACAGATACGGAAGATCAATGCACAGCGGGTTGAAACCGGTCTTCTATATCATCAAGATGTTCCTGGCGATCATAATGGTACTCATGAAGAGAGCGGGGAAATAGCATGTCGATCGGGATGAGACTGATGACCGTCGCCCTGGGGGTGATCCTCTTTTTTATCGTCTTCGAACTGGTCAGGCGCAACAAGTTCAGGGAGGAACTATCGATCATCTGGTTTGCGGTCAGCATCCTGCTGGTCGCCGGTTCGATGGCCGACCTGATCATAGATCCCTTTGCGAAAAAGATCGGTATCGGGTATCCGCCTGCGCTTGTCTTCGCCTGGATGATCTTCTGCCTGATCATTGCCCTTATTTATTTTTCGACCGTGATCTCGGACCTTAAGGGGAAGATCAAGGAATTAAGCCAGAAGATAGCCCTCATGGAATTTGAGATGGATAAGCGGCACAAAGGAAAGAAGGAAGACCCTGCCGAATAAACAGGGAACTGCTACTGTTTTCCCAACTCTTTTTTGATCATGCTGCGCAGACTCTCCGGGGCATCCTCTGCCGCCGCGGTCTCCCTGAGGAACAGCGCAGCCTTCTTCGCGTCCCCTTTCATCAGATAGGCCCGGGCCTTGCTGAAGGGAAGCATGTATCCGCGCAGGCCCCTTTCCCGGGCCTTGATGAAGTATTCCTCGGCTGCCTCTTCCCGGTCCATCAATATCAGGACCGTTCCCATGGTGGCGTACGGCTGATAAAAGGACGGTGCTGAGGATACTGCCCTGTCTGCATATGGCTTCGCCTTTTCAGCAGGCTCCTTTTTAATGAGCAGGATATCGGCCATCTCGGCGAGGGCAAGCGGGTTTGAAGGGTCAAGGGACAAGGTCCTGCTGATATATATCTCGGCGTTCTTGATGTCCCGCAGGGTAAAGTATGTGTCGCCCATCCCGTAATAAGCTGCCGAGAAGGATGGGTCAAGGTCTGTGGCCTTGCGGTAATTTTCCAGGGCCTTGTCTGCATCACCGGCTCGCCGGTATGTATCGCCGAGGAGCGTGTAGACGATGACACTGTCGAGGCCCGCCGTTTGGCCAAGGACCTGGTCGAACAGCGTGATGGCAGTCTTGGTATCCCCGCTCAGGGAATGGTAATACCCCTTCAGGATACCGGTGGTATAACCCCCTGCCAGTTTCTCCTCCATGAGGTCGATGACCTTTTTCGCCTGAACAAGGTCCCCGCGGAAGAGGTCCACCATGCCAAGGCTGTACGCAGCATCATGAAAGTACTTCACCCTCTTTTCCGAGGAACTCAGCGTGAGGGCCTTATCGAAATGGACAGCGGCAGAGGCCAGGTCTGCCGACTTCACATAGGCGTTCCCCAGGGCGATCATGGCCCGTACGTTCTCCGGGGACTTCCTGACCGTGTCGCCCCACAGGGTCACGGAATCCTTCCACACATAATTTCTCGTAAAGGTGAGGCCGCCCAGCAGAAGGGCCGCTCCCAGGACAACCGCTCCCAGGGTCTTTCTGTTCAGCAGGGCATCCCTGGTCAGCACAACCGCCTCGGCCGAAATGCCCAGGAACAGGCCTGCAACCGGAAGATAGTTCCGATGCTCAAAGTAGAGGTCAGACCCTACCGCAAAAAAACTCTCAAGGGAGATGGCCGTAAAATACCAGAGCAGACCAAACGAAGCAAAGGGCATTTTTTTGGCCCTGAGGACTGAAAATGTCAGGAGCCCTGCGATCACCAGAAAAGAGAACAGGGTCGATAAGGGCTCGGCCATCCCGGCAGAGACGCGCATGCCCCACCGGTCGAAGACAAACAGGTCAGGCAGGGGCAGGAGCAGCAGGAGAAGGTATCTTCCCACGACCCTGAATTCGGTCATGATATGCTGCAGCGGGGTCCAGTAAACATCGACCGCTGTCCAGCCGTTTGGCGGTATCTGCTGGTTCATTCTCAGGAATACCCCGAACAGGTCACCGGCAACCTTGAAGGCATTCAGAAAGGGCAGAGAAACGGCAAGCACCAGGACCCCCGCAGCCAGACCTGCCGCGATCCTCCGCGTAAGCCCCTTAATGCTGAACCCGGAAATGAAGAAATAATCGTACAGCAAAATAAGCGGCAGGGCCATGACCGCATTCTCTTTTGAGAATATGCCCAGGAAGACAAAAAAAGCAGAAGCGCAATACAGGGCAGCAGCCCTCAGCCCGTTGGCAGCGGTCCTCCCATACACGTAACTGAGCAGTGCCAGGAATACGAAGAGCGTGGCAAGGGAGGTCATGCGCTGGACAATATAGGCCACCGCATTGATGTTGACCGGGTGCAGGGCAAAGACCGTGGCAGTTATCAGGGCGACCGGATAACTGTATCTGCCGAACCGTTCCTTCATCTGGGGCAGCCGCAGGGTAACAAAAGCGATCCAGTATACCAGGAACGCATTCGCTGTATGCAGGATGATATTGGTTAACCGGTAATTGACCGCAGAGAACGGATTGATCCACTTGTTGAGCAGGAAAGAGAGATAAGCGATCTTTCTGTAGCCGAGCCTGAGGTTCAGGTTGCTCTCGATATTCGCGTATTTGCCTATGGCCGTATCATCGAGCGCCCAGGTGCCGTTGAGGGAGTTTATATAGGCAAGGAAAATGGAGACGGCCAGAAATATAAAGGCCGCATAATGCCCGCGATTATCATGTTTTGCTTCTTCTGCAGCCCGTTGTGCCTCTGCTGCGGTCGACTTTCGTTTACTTTTTGACATCGGATGTCAATTCTAATGCATTTTCAAATTGTATGGCAACAGAATCCCAGAGGAAGTTGCCGGCATAGCCCCGCCCCTGTCTCCCCAGCTCCTTCCTCAGGCCGGCATCCTGCAGGAGCAGTGCAAGCCTTTGAGCTAACCCCTCAGCTGATCCGGACGGAAAGCTCAGGCCGAAAGCATTCTCGGGTACGAACCCGAGTTCGGGGATATCGCTGACGATCACCGGCTTGGCCAAGGCGGCAGCCTCAAGGATACTGACCGGGTGGGACTCATGGCGTGACGGCAGGACCACGAGCCGTGCCTCCGACAGGAGGGAGACCTTCTCTTTTCCTGTGACAAATCCGGCATAGGACACCCTGTCCTTCGCCTCCGCTGGTAAAGATGAAACAAGCGAGCTGAAGCTGCTGAACTCATATCCTGCCATGACAAGGCGTATATCCGGAAAGCGCGGGCTGAGCACGGCAAAGGCCTTCACGAGCAGGTCGAGTCCCTTCGTATGGGTGTCAAGCCTGCTGAAAAACAGTATGTAGTCTCCATCGAGCGGTTCAGTGCCCAATAAAGCGGTGTCAACCCCGTTCGGTATCACTTCGGAAAAAGAGACCGGACCCGAGACCCTTTTCATCACCTTTGCCCTGGTGACGTCAGAGACAAAGATGAACCGGTCATGCAGCCCGGGGTAGAACATTTCGGCGGCATACATCGGAATAGAGAAGAGCGGGTTGAATTTCCTGAACGAGTGGCCTTCCATGATCCCCTGTATCTGCAGCACCACCGGCGTCGCGGTAAGGAACCTGCTGAAAAAAGGCGTTGAGGGCAGAAAATTTTCGACGATGACATCGAATTCGGCGCCATGCCGTTTAACAAACATGGCCGCCTTTGCGGTATAGTGCAGGACGCTCAGCGGAAGGCTCCGGCTTTCGGTCCCGGCAAAGACGTGCCTCAGCCCCTGTATCTCGCCGTCCAGGGCCCCGGGATATTTCATGCAGAGGAGGGTTATGTCATGCCGGCCGCTGAGCCTCTTATAGATCTCGGCGGCCCTGACCCCGGCCCCTCCAAAACCGTAAGGACTGCCGAAGCTCTCATAGATGATCTGTAGTATCTTCATGGTATATGCCTGCGGCCGGTTGTATAATACCATTCTATGGATGCCCTGCAGCAATACAAACTTGTCCTGCTGACCGCCTACCTGCTGGTCCAGGGGTTCTCGTACTGGCTCGAACTGCTGAACCTCAGGCATATGAAAACGCATGGCCATGAGATCCCGCAGGGCTTTGAGGAATATACCGATGCAACCAGCATGAAAAGAACCATGGCATACACAGCGGAAAAGACCGCGCTCGACCTTGCCGAATCTGCCTGGGACAGCATCCTCCTGCTCATCATCCTGTACGGCGGCCTGCTGGACCGTTACAGCGCATGGATACTCTCTTTGCAGCTGCCGTTCGTGGCCTCAGGGGTCATCTTTTTTCTGCTCATCCAGTATATGGGCATGGCCGCCTCAGTGCCCTTCAGTCTCTACGGGACCTTCAGGCTCGAAAACAGGTACGGCTTCAACACCATGACCCCGAGGCTCTGGGGCACAGACCTTCTGAAATCAGCGGTCCTGGCGACAGTCCTGACCGGCATACTGACCGCGGCGGGCCTCTGGCTCGTGCAGTTGAGCCCTGAGCTCTGGTGGCTCTATGTCTGGGGCCTCTTTCTCGCCTTCAGCATCTTTCTGATGTATGTCTCACCGTATGTCATTGAACCACTTTTCAACACCTTCACCCCTCTTGAAGGAGGTCCGCTGACCCTAAGGATCACCGAACTGATGAACAAAGCGGGCCTCAGGGTCAGCAGTGTGCAGAAGATAGATGCCTCAAAGCGGAGCAGGCATACGAACGCTTATTTTACGGGCATCGGAAAGGTCAAACGGATCGTGATGTTCGACACGCTGCTCGAAAAGATGACCGATGACGAGATTCTTGCCATCCTCGCCCATGAGGTCGGCCACTGGAAAAAACGTCATATCCTCAAACGCATCGTCACCCTTGAGGCGGTCGCTCTGGCCGGCATGTATCTGTCCTACCTGGCGCTCAGGGGAGATCTTCTGTCAAGGATGTTTGTCCCGTCGGCAGGGACCTTCTACGCAAAGATCATTGCCCTCGGATTCATCGCCGGCATCATTACCTTTCCGTTCACGGCGCTGTCGAGCTATATCTCACGGAGGCATGAGGAAGAAGCAGACCGGTTCGCTGCCGGCCTGACAGGAGACCCGGAGAGCCTTGCGACCTCGCTGATCAAATTATCAAAGGACAACCTCTCGAACCTTCATCCCCATCCGCTCTATGCGGACTTTTACTATTCACATCCGCCGGTCGTGGACAGGATAGCAAAGATACGTTCCGGTCCTGCGGATTAAACGCTTTTCAGATCAGAAGCGTGAGACAAAAAAAAGGGGGGGGCAGGCGTGAGCGCTGCAGTTAAGGCCTGATGGGGATACCTTTGCTGCTGAGATAGTCCTTTGCCTCTTTGACGGTAAATTCCCGGAAATGAAAGATAGAGGCTGCCAGAACAGCATCGGCCTTGCCAAGGGCAAGCCCCTCATACAGATGTTCAAGGGTACCAGCACCTCCCGAGGCGATCACCGGTATCGAGACCCCTTCGGAGATCGTCCTGGTCAGCTCGATGTCATAACCGTCCTTGGTGCCGTCCTTGTCCATACTGGTCAGCATGAACTCACCGGCGCCAAGCTCCTCCATCTTTTTTGCCCATTTTACCGCGTCGATGAGTTTCATCGTCCTGCCGCCATGGGTCGAAATGGCCCAGGACAGTCCGGGCACCGGCATCGTCAGGACCACGTCCTTCATGCCGGGATCAGTGAACCAGTCCTCTCCCGTAGCCCCGGTCATGTTGTCCGCAACCCTTTTTGCATCAATGGCCACAACAATGCATTGGCTGCCGAACCTCTCGGCCGCCCGGCTGATAAAATAAGGGTCCTTTACCGCTGTCGTATTGATCGAGACCTTGTCGCAGCCTGCATTGAGGAGGTCGCGGATATCATCAAGGGTCTTTATGCCGCCGCCCACCGTCACCGGCATAAAGACATCCTCTGCGGTCCTCTCCACAACGTCCAGGATTATCTTTCGTTTTTCATGGGAAGCGGTAATATCGAGGAAGATCAGTTCATCGGCGCCCTGCTGGTCGTAGAAGATCGCATTTTCAACAGGGTCGCCCGCATCGCGCAGGTTCACAAAACTGACCCCCTTGACCACTCGGCCGTCCTTGACGTCAAGGCATGGGATGATCCTTTTAGCGAGCACTGTCTGCAGCAGCCAACTGAATAGCCTCTTTCAGGTCAAGTGAACCGGAGTATATGGCCTTGCCGGTGATCGCGCCCCACAGGCCTTTGATCTGCAGCAGGTTCTTCACGTCCTCCAGGGTCGCTATGCCGCCCGATGCGATGACCGGTATCTTCACGGTGTTGACCATCTCCTGCATGGCAGGGATGTTCGGACCGGTCATCATACCGTCCCGGGCGATGTCCGTATAGATGATGCCGCCAACCCCGACGGTCTCGACCCTTTTGGCAAGCTCCCGGGCATCCATATCGCTGACCGACTCCCAGCCCCTCACCGCGACCATCCCGTCCTTTGCGTCGATGCCGATGAATATGCGGCCGGGGAATTTACTGCAGGCCTCAAGCACGAACGCCGGGTCTTCGATCATCGACGTCCCGATGATGACCCGGTCTATTCCGGCAGACAAAAGTTTATCGACCGTGACGATGTCCCTGATGCCTCCGCCGACCTCGATGCTGAGCTTCACCGACCTGCGTATCTTCAGGATGCTCTCTATATTCGCGGGTTTGCCGGTGAAGGCACCGTCGAGGTCCACGACATGCAGGACCTTGGCCCCAGCCGACTCCCACTTCCTGGCCGTCGCTACCGGGTCGCCCGAATAGACAGTGACGTCTTCCTTGCGCCCCTGCTTGAGCCTAACACACTGCCCGCCCTTCAGATCAATTGCCGGTATGATTATCATTCTTTTACTATACCAAAAAAAAAGAATATTCTGAAGGGCAGGGCTCTGTCATTTCCTGACAATGCTGTAAGCGTACGAACTCAGCAGCCGGCAGTCATGGCGCAGAGCGGCATCTGACAGCCACCGGTCCAACGTGCGCACCACTGGAAGTCCCTGGAAGTAGGTATGCCCGTAAAAAGGCAGGATAAGGACATCCCGGTACCCAAGGCCTTTCAGCATTCCCGGCATCCTTTTCCTGTCTCCGAAACACCAGGAATAATAGGCAGGGATCTTGGGGACCTGGTCATTATTGCGGAACGGGAAAAAGAACCTGATCACCGCAGTGGCAGCCCTTTCAGGCAGCAGCTTGTTGATAACGAAGGGGGGGCTGTAGAGTGTCGGATAAAAGGCGATCGCCACACCTCCATCCCTGAGCAGTTCCAGGATATTCCTGTATGCGATCCTCGTATCAGTCAGGTGCTCGAAGACCATCCGGGAAAAAACCAGGTCGAACCGCTTGTGGAACGGGACATTCTCTCCGGCTATATCAAAACAGGTCGTGGCAACATACGCAGGACCGCGGCTGAGCTCTTCCGGGTCAATATCATTGAGGCTGTACCGTATCCCGAGCCTGGCGACATCCTCTGCGGTAAACAGAGGGGAACGCCCCCCGCCAACCTCCAGGACATCACGGCAATGATACCGGACGATAAGGGCCTCAACGCTGCGCTTAAAATTATGCCATGCCCAGGCAGAGTCCGGCATATACCCCAGATCTGAAATAAGCTCATCCATATAATCCATCAACCATCATTTCCCGAAAAAGCCTCATCCGGATGCTAGACT
>SCQH01000111.1 GCA_004321925.1 Nitrospirota bacterium
TATGTCCCCCCCCTGCTCGGGTTTGAGCCTGTCCCGGTCAAGGATATCACCGGGCTGACCATGGCACAGGGGTTTTTCGCCTCTCTTTCAGCGATGTTCTTTTATAACAGGGAGCGTCTTGTCAACAGACACTTGGTGCTGACCCTCGGACTCTCCCTTTTTTTATCGTCACTTGCAGGATCGCTTCTTTCAAAATGGATCGCTGATACGGTCCTGCTCCTGGTCTTTGGCCTGCTTGCCTGTACTGCCTCCGGGATGATGTTTATTCCCCGCACGCATATGCATGATGAGTTGAAAGAGGAGAGTGTGGTATTTCATAGGCCTACGGCTATTGCTGCCGGCATGATCATCGGATTCCTTGTCGGCCTGGTGGGGCAGGGCGGTGCATTCATTACGATACCGGTGATGCTGTATATCCTGAAGATCCCCCTGCGGGTCACCCTGGGGAGCACCCTTGCCATCGGGCTTTTTTCAGCATCCGCAGGGATGATCGGCAAGACGCTGACCGGTCAGGTGCCTTACAGCATGGCATTAATAATGGTTGCCAGCGCCATGCCTGCTGCGCAGCTTGGCAGCATGATCAGCAAGAAGACCAGTACCCGGGTCCTTCGCTGGCTGCTTGCAGCGATCATCTCGGCCACGGCGCTGAAGGTCCTGGCCGACATCCTGCTGAGGCAGTTAAGATAATTTCAGTCCGTCTCTTTATCCCCTGCTTCTGGTCTGTCGAATATGCTATACCACTTGTCCTTAAAGGCCCTGAAGCGTCCCTCGGTGATCGACTCCCGCATCTTTCTGAAAAAGTCCTGGTAGAAATATAGGTTATGAAGGGTATTCAGCCTCATGGACAGTATCTCCCGGGACATGAAGAGATGCCTGAGATAGCTGCGCGAGTAGTTTCTGCAGGTGTAGCATCCGCACTCAGGGTCAAGGGGCCCCTTGTCATACTTGAATTCAGTTTTCTTGATGCTCACCCTCCCGAAACTGGTAAAAAGGGTCCCGTGGCGCGCATTGCTGGTTGGCATGATGCAGTCAAACATGTCGAAGCCGGCCTCGACAGCGTTGAGCATATCGACAAAGTCGCCGATCCCCATAAGATACCGCGGTTTATCAAAGGGGAGAAGCGGCCCGTTGAAATAAATGATCTCATGCATCTCTCCCTTTGGTTCCCCGACGCTGACCCCGCCGACTGCGTAGCCATCGAACCCGATATTCAGTATCTCTTCAGTGCTCTTTTTTCTTAAGTCCTTGTACATACCGCCCTGAATGATGCCGAACAATGCCTGGCCGGGATTCTGCAGCTCCCTGCATTTTTTTGCCCATGCCGTTGTCAGGTCGACCGACTTATCCGCATATTCATGGGTGGCCGGATAAGGGATGCATTCATCGAAGGTCATTGCGATATCCGAGCCCAGGATCCCCTGTATCTTCATCGCCTCTGCAGGTCCGATGAAATGCATGGACCCGTCGATGTGAGACCTGAACTGCACTCCTTCTTCAGTGATCTTCCTGAATGCCGAAAGGCTGAATACCTGGAACCCGCCGCTGTCGGTGAGTATCGGCCTGTCCCAGTTCATAAACGCATGGAGCCCTCCAAACAATGAGATGACGTCCATTCCCGGACGTAAGTACAGATGATAGGTGTTGCCGAGAATTATTTCCGCTCCAATATCCTTCAGTTCATCAGGGGACATGGCCTTGACCGTCGCGCGCGTACCGACAGACATGAAGGAAGGTGTGTTGATCCTTCCCCTGCCGGTTTCGATGATCCCCCTGCGGGCGCTGCCTTCTGTATTGAGAATTTTGAAATCCATGGTCACCTTTACAATTTCAGCGAGATGTGTTTAAATAAGAACATATTATACGTGAAAACGTATAAGGACTGAGTACTACCTCGTGTAGTTCAAAAAAGATTTTTCCCGGATATCAAGAATGCTTGACAAAGGGGAATATCGTCAGTTATATTACTAACTCGTTCTTTGAAAACTATGAAAGGTGCGAAGCGTACCGTATGATTTATTGAGTTCTAATCAAACTAATGAGAGTTTGATCCTGGCTCAGAACGAACGCTGGCGGCGTGCCTAACACATGCAAGTCGAACGGAGTCATATTGAAGTAGCAATACGGATATATGACTTAGTGGCGGACGGGTGAGTAACACGTAGGTAACCAACCCTCAAGCGGGGGACAACCCAGGGAAACTTGGGCTAATACCGCATAAGACCACGGCCTGGGATGGCTGAGGTAAAAGGAG
>SCQH01000019.1 GCA_004321925.1 Nitrospirota bacterium
CTGTTGCCGAGGCCATAAGACTGGGTGCCCCGAGCACATAGATCATCGACGGCACGCCGACGAACCCGCCGACGGCTATGGTCGCGGCAAGCATGCCGGTGGCAAACCCCAGAGGCAGGGTGAAGAGGACCGATATCCGTGCATCAAGGCTCTTGAAATAGACCATTGTGCCCGGGATATTGACCGACTGGACCCATTTGGCGAGCTTGGTGATCTTTTCCTCTGCCTGGGCATTGCCCGACTTATAGGTCTTCCAGGCGTCAAGGAGCACGAAGATGCCGACGACAGCAAGGATCACCACAAAAGAGACGCTGACATACAGGTTGGAGCCGGCATCGCCGAAGCTCTTTTTGATCTGTTCCTGTATATGTGCGCCGTAGAGTACACCGGCCTCGGCCGAGACGCCGAGTACGATGCCGAGCTTGACATCAACCTGGCCGTATTTTGCGCGTTTAATGGCCCCGACAAGGGCCTTTGGGAATTTGTGGCACATGTTGCTTGCGACGGCCACGAGACCAGGTACGCCGAGGCTCATCATGCCGGGGGTGAGCACAAAGGCCCCTCCCGATCCGATGAACCCGCTGACAAGCCCCCCGACAAAGCCGACAAGGAAGAGATAGGTCAGGGTTGCCACGTCAAGACTGATAAAGTTTGCTGCTGCCTGCGCCAGATCATGCATGGTTATTTGACCTCCAGTTTCTTGCGGGCCGCCTCAACCCCGAGCACCGTCCAGAAATGGCCGGTAAAGGAGCCGTGGATGTAAGAAAAGACAAAGGCCGTAGCGATAGGCAGCAGCGCATAGATGCCGCCCTTTGCGAAGTTTGCGTTGATGATGTCCTGATTTGCAAGCAGGGCGAAATAGAGCCCTACGGAGATGATGCCGGTGAGGACCATCACCCCCACCGGTTTTTTCTTTTTTTTCTGTTCGTATGCTGACATATGACCTCCGTTTCTTTGTAGTTGAATTTGTTAGTGTGCTTTTCTGAGCGGCTGCTGTTTTCTCATCTCAGGCCTGTCCAGCGGACGCCTGGCAGAGCGTTCGCCGTCACGCAGGAACTCGCGCGCTGTCTCGAACTCGCCCTCTTCTGCAAATGCTACGGCTGCCATGAACCTGTCGAACTTTGTCAATAATGCCTTTTTCATTTTCTTCTCCTTTCTTATATCTCTGCCGGCATCGGCCGCGAGATATTCACTATTGGTTTTGAGATATTTTTTAAGAGCTTTTTGATGTCGAACGATCTTTTGCTGTCCGAGAGGGAGGGGCTCAGAAGCACCATATCGACGTTAGGCCTCGTCTTCAGAAATGTTTTGATGGTCAATGCCAGATCCCCGTCCGCCCGGTGGCAGGCAAGGTCAATGGCCGTGTCCTGCGACTGGGCCGCCAGAGAGCTGATCTTTCTTTCGACCAGGGCCCGGAATTCGTTCTGTTCCGCATCCATCATTTTTTTGATGGTCTGAAGATCACCTGCCTCCGCAAACGTCGCTACCGTCATGATGTCGTCAAAGGTATTCGTGACCTGTGAGGGGTAGATGATCAGGACCTCGATCCCGGCCTGAAGGGATTTTGCCAGTTCCAGGACATACGAGAATCCCTCATCACATTGCTCACCTCCTTTTGTCACGAATAAGATCTTATCTTTCATTTTCCCGGCCTCCATGTTTGGTTTCAGTATCTCTATTCCAAACAGCGTGCCAGCATGTAACATCTTGATATAACGGGATATTTCAAGACGTGCCTGAAAATAAGTGTTTCAGATTGGAACTGACGTGAAACAAATTGAAAGGGGGTATGCTGACGAAGGCCGACAAGGGGAACATGCAATGATACGGCTCTGTATTACTCTGCGGTGTTGATCAACGGCTCCTGCTCAGGAGGTATGGGATGTTTGTTGTTGTTTTAGTTGATGATGAAAGGAAGAAACTCTGAGGGTGCTACTTTATGACCTTTACGCGTCCGATAGCGCCTGAGGAAAGCCTGACCTTTATGCCGTGCGGATGGAAGGGGCTGCTGGTGAGTATGTCCTGAACGATCCCCTCCGTTAACGTCCCGGTCCGCTGGTCTTTTTTCAGGACGACCGCGACTGCCAGCCCCGGCCTGATGTCGCTCCTGTTCTTTCCATCCATATACCGGCCCCCTAATCCTGTCTTTTGAGGATCCGCCAGAGGCTCGTGCGGGAGATGCCGAGGAGCTCAGCCGCCTTTGACCGGTTATGGTCCACAAAATCGAGTATCCTCTCGGCATACTCCCGGTTGAGTTCGTCGATCGTTTTTACCCTGTTGGGGTCGATCGTCTCGACCTCGAAGAGCTTGATGGACTGGGGAAGGCTCCCGGGCTGGATAAGAGCTGACCTTTCGAGGATGACCGCGCGCTCTATGATATTTTCGAGCTCCCTGACATTTCCCGGAAAGCCATAGGACTGCAGGATGTCCATCGTCTCTTTGGCAAACCCGGTGATCTTCTTGTTCTCTTTTTTGGTGTATTTAGCCAGGAAATGCCCGCAGAGCGGGACAATATCGCCCCGTCTCTCCCTCAGCGGCGGGATGAAGATGTCCATGACATTCAACCGGTAATAGAGGTCTTCCCTGAACTTGCCCTCTTTGATCATACCCGCGAGGTTCTGGTTGGTCGCGGCGATGAGCCGGATGTCGACCCTGATGGCACGCGTCCCGCCGACCCGGATGAATTCCCGGTCCTCGATGGCCTTCAGCAGCTTGGCCTGGAGGGAGGGTGACATCTCGGCGATCTCATCAAGGAAAAGAGTCCCGGTGTCGGCTATCTCGACAAGCCCTTTTTTGGCGGCCAGGGCGCCGGTAAAGGCCCCTTTTTCGTGGCCGAAGAGCTCACTGGCAAGGAGGTCTTCGGTGAAGACGGCGCAGTTGAGACCGATGAAAGGCCTGTCCTTCCTGGCGCCGGTGTAATGGATCAGTTTTGCGACAAGCCCCTTGCCCACGCCGCTTTCGCCGGTCAGCAGTACGTTGCAGTCAGAGTTGGTGATGCTGCCGATCACCTCGACGACCCGCTTCATCATCCTGCTTTTGGCGATGAAGGGGTACTTCTGGTCGAGACCGAGCGAGATCTTAAACGCCCGGTTCTCTTTCTCTAACCTTTTTTTTTCCTCCAGCCTCGAGATCTTCAGGATGAGCTCATCGAGGTTGAAGGGCTTTGTGATATATTCAGCGGCCCCTTTTTTCATCGCCTCGACCGCTGACTCGATGCTGCCGAAGCCGGTGATCATGACAACATCGGTCTCAGGGACCCGCTCCTTTATCAGGGCAAGCAGGCTCAGGCCGTCAAGGCCGGGCATTTTAATGTCGGTGATGACGATATCAAAGCTGCCTTCGCTGATCAGCTCCGCAGCCTCGGTCCCGCTGCCGACACCGGTGACCGTATGCCCCTCTTTCCGGAGGCTGTAGACGATATGCTTAAGGGTGATCGCCTCATCTTCTGCAACGAGTATCTTCAGGCCCATGTTCCCCCCGGCAGCACGATCGTAAAGGTCGTGCCTTTGTTCATCGTGCTCTCAACGCTTATCCTTCCTTTGTGCTTCTCGATGATAGTATAGACGATCGCAAGCCCGAGACCGGTCCCGCGGCCCTTGGTCGTATAAAAAGGATCAAAGATCCGCTGCAGGTTCTCGGCCGGGATCCCGGGCCCGGTGTCAGAGACCCTGCAGATCAGGCTGTCAGGCCCTTTCTCGATCTCAATACCGAGGTCCCCCTCGCCGTTCATGGCCTGGACAGCGTTCGTAAAGAGGTTGATAAAGACCTGTTCCATGAGATGCCTGTCCGCCCGCAGGGTCGCGCGGTCAGAGGACCGGACCGCATATCTGACCTTATCCAGCTCCCCTGAGGCGGTCATCTGGTGGAGGACTTCTTTGATCAGGGCGACAAGGTCGACCGGCAGCAGCTCAGGCGGCTTCTCGCGTGAGAATTCCAGCAGGTCGCTGACGATCCGTTTTACCCTGAGGGTCTGTGAGTAGATGTCGCTGACCGTCTCCTTCACGATCCCCGGGCAGGTCTCCTGGTCCCCTATCTCCTTCGAAAGGATCTGGGCGGAAATATAGATATTATTGAGGGGGTTGTTGAGCTCATGGGCGACCCCGGATGCAAGGGTGCCGATCGAGGCCAGTTTCCTGCTCTGCAGCAGCTCCTCGCTCTTCTGGGTGATCTCCCTGTCGCGTTCGATCAGGTCGTTCTCCATTTTGTTGAAGGCATCGATCAGCCTGCCGACCTCGTCCTGTTCGTGGGGCACGGAAAGCGCCGAGAAATCGCCCTTGCCGGTCTTCTCGATGGCGCCAGTGAGCATCTTGATATGGTTCACGACACTCCGGCTGATGACGAACAGGGCGCTCAGCCCGACCAGGAGGAAGAGCGGAATAAGCACCAGGGCAGCCTTCTGGGTATACCCGATGACACGCTCGACCTTTTCACGGGCAGAGCTGTCAAGGTCCTTCGAGAGCATCAGGATCTCCTCCCCCTCCTTGCGGAGCGAGGTGATCTCTTTGTCGAGGGCGTAGAGCGACTGGATGACGGCTGTTTCCGGATTAAGGCCAAAGGCATGTATCAGGAGCTCTGCATTGACGAGAGGACTTTCAAGAAAGGTGGTCTCGACGATAGGGGTATAGAGACGGTTCTTGCCGTTCTTTATTTCCAGCCTGCCCAATTCAGCCCGGATCGACTCTGAAAGCAGCTCGATTCTGCTGAAGGTCTCGCTGTATTGGTCGATCTTGTTATGGAGGGTCCGCAGCTTGTCAGTGCTGAAGGTATGACTGCTCTGCTGGATGATCGTCCGCAGCTCCTTGACGTAAGCATAGACGCTCTCGCGTTCTTTGGCCTCGCGGTACAGAAGGAAGTTCTTTTCGTGCCTCCGGAGCTGAAGCGTCTTGCTTCGGAGGGTGTCGGAAAGCTCAAGGTAGCGGATCTCTTTCCTGATCTCGATAAAACCGACAGCGCCTGCAAGGGCAAGGGCCGCTACGAGGGCTGAGCTGATAAGGAAGCTCAGGATGATCTTCTTCTGAAGTGACATGAGATTATATTATCACTTTTGGTCTAATATTTTTGCACCGTAAGGGCTTTTATACTTGACGACGTATTTTAATGCGCATAAGATCTGACTAACAAAACGTTTGTCATGCCGGCTTGTCCGGCATCCTTCCTGAAAGAAAGATTCCCGATACCCAAACATCGGGCACAAGCAAGCGGGAATGACAAAGCATGTTGTTTTGCCTCTTTGCTCTATGCTCTATGCTCTTTGCCCTATGCTCTTTGGCCCGTTGACTATGAGCTATGAGCTATGTTTGCTCTGTGCTCTTTTTCGGGCTTTTGTTTTATAGTAATAGATACCAAAAAAGAGCGCCCAAAGGAGCAGGGATATGAAATATCAGGTAGGCAGACCGGGCAGGATCGTGGTGGCACGGCTTGAGGATAAGGACGATGTGCTGGGAAGCATAACCGCCATCGCAAAGAAGGAGAATATACGCGCAGGCGTCGTGCATCTCGTCGGCGGCATGCGCGAAGGCAGCATCGTGGTCGGCCCCGAAAAGGATGTCTTTCCGCCGACCCCTGTCTGGAAGAAGCTCGGGGAGAGCCACGAGGTGACCGGCTTTGGCACGATCTTCTGGCAGGGGGATGAACCGAAGGTCCATTTCCACGGCGCCTTCGGCAAAAAGGAGATGGTAAAGGTCGGATGCCTGCGCGAAAGCTCAGAGACCTTCCTGGTGCTGGAGGCGGTCATCGTCGAGATCGAGGGAGTGGATGCAAAGCGGGAGCTCGACCCCGAATCCGGGATGGTGCTTTTAAAGGTTTAACTGCAGAGGAGCAGTCCGTTGCAGGACAGAGAAATTCTATTGATACCAGGGAGGCGTTATGACCGATACTCAAAGCAGCGCAGAAAATATCTATGATGTCGTAATCATCGGCGGAGGGCCGGGCGGCCTGTCTGCCGCCCAGTACGCCTCCCGTGCAAAACTGAGGACGGTCGTGCTTGACAAATCGGCTGCCGCAGGCGCCCTCGCCTATACAAGCCATATCGAGAACTACCCCGGCCTCGTCAACCCGGTATCCGGTAAAGAGCTCCTGGACATCTTCAGGAACCAGGCGATAAAGTTCGGAGCAGAGTACGTCGAGGCGCAGGTCATCGGGGTAAAACTTGACGGCGAGGTGAAAGAGGTCTTTACCATTACCGGAGGCTATAAGACGAGGTCGATCATCATCGCCACCGGCTCCATGGGGAGAAAGGCCTCCATGAAGGGCGAGGCAGAGTTCCTTGGCAGAGGGGTAAGCTACTGCGCGGTCTGCGATGCCGCCTTTTACAAAGACAAAACAGTCTGCGTCATCGGCAATTCAGAGGAAGCGGTCAAAGAGGCCGGCTACCTGACGCGCTTCGCCAAAACGGTCTACCTTATCTCTCCTACCAAAAAGCTCAAGGTCGAGGGACATCCTTCGCTTGAGCTGCCGAACCTGACCGTGCTTCTTGAAACCGCGGTAACCGCTATCGAAGGGAATGATATCGTAGAAAAAGTGCGGCTCACCGATGCGGCCAAAAAAGAATCGGAACTTCTCCTTGACGGGGTCTTCGTCTACCTCTCCGGCAACAAGCCGGTCGTAGATTTCCTGTATGGCGGCCTCGAACTGACCGAGGAGGGATGCATTCCAGCGAACCGGATGATGGAGACCTCCATCCCCGGCGTCTTTGCTGCCGGCGATGTCACCTGCACCGAGGTAAGGCAGGTGGTCACTGCGGTAGCCAACGGCTGCCTGGCAGCCCTCTCAGCCGAAAAATTTCTTCATAACCGGACCAAGAGCCGTTCTGACTGGGGCTGAGATTTATCTGACGTGTAATTCCGTGTACAGGGGTTATACCGCGGCGGTATAATTCGGGATAATAATATCCGGGGTTATTTGTGCTTGCCGGGGTAAGGAGTCAGGGCAATAAAAAAGGGGCCAATCAGGCCCCTTTTTTATTGAGAATGGTCTTTTTTGGTTACATCTCGGTCAGGGTAACGGCTCCTGAGGAACAGACTGAGGTGCAGGTCTGGCAGCCTTCGCAGGAATCACCCTGGGCAACAACAGCCTTGCCGGCATTCATCTCAAATACGCTCACCGGGCAGTTATTGGCGCATTCCTCACACCCTTCACACTTATCAGCGTCAACAGCAACGATATACATGGTACTCCTCCTGTTTGGTTTTTATATATTATATTATAAAAATTTTAATGATGTCCAGTGTCATATGCGTTATCTTCCTTGACCCCGATGGCCACCTTATAGAGGACCGTCAGCACCAGGAAGCCTACAGCATAGACGCCCAGGGTGATCGCAAGCTCCGGGATGGTCGGAGAATATTCGGTCACCTTTTCAAAGGGGTTCGGGATGAAACCGCCGACCACCAACCCCATGCCCTTGTCGATCCAGGCAGAGATGAAGACCGCTATAAGGGCGAACGGCAGGATGCTCTCGTTCTTCCTGGTAGCGGGATTCACCAGGAGCCCGATGCCGAGGAAGGCAAGCACGGTTGCGGTCCACATGAACGGCACCAGGTTCGTATGCCCGTCAAGCCCCACGAAGAGGTATTTGATCGGATGCATATGGCCCGGGATATTGCTGTACATGGCCGTAAATACCTCCAGCAGGAAGAAAAAGACGTTCGTGATCATGGCATAGGTCACGATCTTTGCCAGCGACTGGATCGCCTCGGTGCCTGCATCGAACTTGCTCGTCTTCCTGACGAACATGACGAGCAGGATGAGCAAAGCAGGGCCTGCTGCAAAGGCCGAGGCAAGGAACCGTGCCGCCATGATCGCGGTCAGCCAGAGGTGCCTTCCGGGCAGACCCGCATACAGGAATGCGGTGACCGTATGGATGCTGACTGCCCAGGGTATCGAAAGATAGATCAGGGGTTTGACCCAGTTCGGCGGCGGAAGCGACTTGCGCTCCGCACCGAGCGTGGTCCAGCCGACGATCAGGTTGATAAAGAGATAGCCGTTGAGGACCACCGCGTCCCAGAACATGACGGAGTTCGGCGTCGGGTGGAGCACAACGTTCATTACCCTCATCGGCTGCCCCATATCCACGAGGATGAAGAGCATGCACATCGTGACCGCTGATATGGCGAGGAACTCGCCGAGGATCACGATCTTGCCGAACTTCTTGTAGTTATGGAGATAGTAGGGGATGACGAGCATCACGGCAGAGGCCGCAACCCCGACCAGGAAGGTGAACTGGGCGATATAAAAACCCCAGGAGACGTCCCTGCTCAGGCCGGTAATGCCGAGTCCTTCCTGCAGCTGGTACATATAGGCGATAAAACCGACCCCGATTATTCCGAGGAGCATGATGACCCATGTCCAGTATCGCTTACTTCCGGTTAGTGCCTTTTCAAGCATGCTCACTACCTCCTATCACGTAATAAATACTGGGCTGTGTCCCGAGCTCAGGCTTGCGCCTGATCGTATACTTTGAATTGATGATCTTCCGCACCTCTGAATTTGGGTCCTCAAGGTCCCCAAAGACGATCGCGCCGTTGGAGGCCTCGGCACAGGCCGGCTGCTGGCCTATGGCAAGTCTCTCATAGCACATGGTGCATTTCTCGACGACACCGATCATGCGTGTCGGGAAGGTCTTGTTCTCGACCTTGATGAAGGGCTTGCCATTGGCATCCTTGCCCCTCGGGTCCCGGTAGTTGAAGCTCCTTGCCCCGAACGGACAGGCCGCCATGCAGAACCTGCAGCCGATACAGCGGTGCATGTCCTGCATGACCACGCCGTCCTTCCTCTTGAACGTCGCCTGGGTAGGGCAGACCCTCACGCAGGCAGGCTGGGCGCAGTGGTTGCAGAGAAGGAGGAAGTTCTTCTCCTTGAACTCATGGTTCATATATTCATGCTCGGTCCCGGGAAAGCTGTGCTCATAGGTCTCGTTCCAGATCCATTTGACCTCATGCTTGGGGTTCTCGATGCTGGGGACATTATGTATGTTGTGGCAGGCATCGATGCACTTCTGGTAGTCAGCAGGCGATCCGAGCTTGTTCACATCAATGGCAAAGCCCCACCGTTTGGCCGTCAGCCCCTTGGGATCGGGGGTAACCGTGGCCTGGGAGGCCTCAAGTCCCCTCCTGCTCAGCCCGTTCATGACCGAGGCGCCGCCAAGTCCCAGCACCGTGGAAACTCCTGCTATCTTTAAAAACCGTCTCCTGTCCATGCTCATGACTTGTTCTCCTTCGGTTCGATATGGCAGCTGAAGCAGTAGGGCTTGACAGCCATATAATTGTGACATTTGTCACAGAACTCTTTCTTGTTCGAATGGCAGTTCATACAGGTGTTCTGCAGGCTTATGCTGAATTCCTTGCCTTCCCTGTTCTTGTAGATCCTGTTGTTGTCGCGGACCACTGAATCCCTCCAGTCGTTCAGCAGCTGCATATGCTCTGCCCGCATGAAGTCCCGCGACTCCACGCATTTCTTCTCGGCAAGCTGCTGTATGACCGGTGTATTGAGCTTCGGCTCCGGCCTGGCATTCGCCTTCCCCAGGTTGTAATAGAACGGGAAGGTGAAAAAGGCCAGAAACACGAGCATTCCCGCAATGATCTTTCCTCCGTTATACATGATCAGTTGCCCTCCTTTCCGGGAAGCGGATCGCCTCGCAGGTCGGTCTCGCGTTCCTTCTCGCCCTTCATGATGAGGGCGTTGGCAACGAGCTCGTGGACGCCGGTCACCCGTGTGCCGGGCACCCAGTACTCCATCGAGGCAGACAGCGTTGCCCGGTCAATGGCGCAGATGTTGGCAAGCGTATTGACGCCGTACTGTTCCTTGACGAACTTGACCGCGTTGGCCCTCGGCAGGCCGCCGCGCATCCTCAGCTCCATGTTCTCGCTGGCATTGAGGCCGGTGCCGCTGCCGCAGCAGAAGGTCTGCTCCCTGATGGTGTTTTCGGGCATCTCATGGAACGTATTGCAGACGTTCTTGATGATGTAGCGCGGTTCATCCAGGAGCCCCATGCCCCGTGCCGTATTGCAGGAGTCGTGGTAGGTGACGTTCAGCCCGTTGTTGCGCGACGGATCGAGCTTCAGCTTGTTGTTCTTGATTAGATCTGCGGTAAATTCGGTCACGTGTATCATCTTGGTCGATTTTGCGTTCTCGAACCGGGTGCCGGTTATGGGCGAGACCGGGACCTCGAGGAAATCGGCCGGCCCGTTCCAGGTGTCCATATACTGGGTCAGGACCCTCCACATATGGCCGCATTCCCCGCCGATGATGTATTTGACCCCGAGCCTTTTCGCCTCGGCATAGATCTTCGAGTTCAGCCTCTTTGCCATCTCGTTGGAGGTGAAGAAGCCGAAGTTGCCGCCCTCGGAGGCGTAAGTTGACCAGGTATAGTCAAGCCCGAGCTCATGAAAGAGCATCATGTAGCCCATCGCCGTGTACGTGCCCGGGTCTGCGAAGAGGTCGCCGGAGGGGGTGACGAAAAGTATCTCTGCGCCCTTTCTGTTGAACGAGGGGTTTATCCTGATGCCGGTTATCGTCTCTATGTCGTCGATCATGCCCTCGATGCTGTTCATGATGGCATGGGGCTCAAGACCAAGGTGGTTGCCCTTCATGTAGCAGTTGGCAACCGGGCCTGATATCCAGTCGGTGTTCAGCCCGAGGAGGTTCATCAGCTCCCTGCCCATCATGGTTATCTCGGCGGTGTCGATGCCGTAGGGGCAGAACAGAGAACAGCGCCTGCACTCGGTGCACTGATAGAGGTAATACCAGATCTCCTTGAGCACAGGAAGGGTGAGCTTCCTTCCCCCGGCGAGTTTCCCGAGTATCTTGCCTGCCATGGTAAAGTCGTTCCGGTAGACCGACCTGAGGAGCTCGGCCCTCAGCACCGGCATGTTCTTGGGGTCGCCGGAGCCGATGAAGAAATGGCATTTGTCGGCGCATGCGCCGCACCTGACACAGATGTCCATAAAGACCTTGAAGGAGCGGTATTTGCCGAGGAGGTCTTTCATCCCTTTGAGGAATATCTCCTGCCAGTTCTCCGGGAGCTTCCAGTCCTCTTCAGAGGGGTTCCAGTCGCGTGCGTTGGGGAACTCCACAATGTTGAGGTTCTTTGCCTTGGCGCCCCAGCAGAATGTCCCCGTCTTTATGACGGTCGGGGTGTCCATCCACTCGGTCTGGGGCGGCGTATAATCTATATTTGCAAGTTCTGCTGGTGTTGGTCCTTTTGCCATGTCTACTCCTTTTCGACCGGCAGACCGGCCTTTTTCATTTTATCCCTGAAGTCGTTCTCATACTCCTCATAGGTATGGACATGCACCGGGTAGTTCCACGGGTTGACATGCCTGACCTCCCTGCTGTTAGCAGGCATATTCCTCGTCGGGCTCAGGAAGACCCCGCCAAAATGCATCAGCTTGCTCATGGGGAAGTATAAAAGCAGCGTGCTCACCAGGAACAGGTGTATGTAAAAAATGACCCCGATACCGTCAGGGATGACCGGGCTGAAGCTTACCAGCCCCATGACTAGTTCCTTGACGCCGACGATATGGACCTTTGTCACATATCTCATCAATATCCCGGTTATCGCGATACCCAGGATGAGGAAAAGCGGGAAATAATCTGCGGGGAGCGAGATATACTTTATGAGCGGCATCGCAAGCCTGCGGAAGACCAGGAACGTCACGGCAGCCACCAGCACCACATCTGTCAGGTAAAGGAGCGGGGCCCCGACCTGGAAAAAACTGTCGGCCCCCTCGATCATCTGCAGGACAACAGGGACATCCTGCATGAAGAACCGGAAGTGTCTGACAAAGATTATGAGGAAGGACCAGTGGAAGGCCAGGCCGGCCGCCCAGAGGAACTTCTCGGACCCGTAGGAAAGGACTGGCCCGTCCCGCAACTCGGTCTTCGTGTTCCTGAAGAGTGAGCGAAACAGAAGGACCTCAAGCGCCATCCTGCCGATAACGCCGAGCGTGCTTGAGGGATTGTCGAGCTTGTTCTGCTTAATCCAGGGAAACGACTTCTGCTGCCCTGCGGTTGTCGGTATGCTGAAGGGCACCGGCGACTTTCCCCAGATGAACATGCGGTAGATAAAGCCGAAGATAAAGACAGCTATCGCAGCATAGGGCAGCACCACTCCGAAGAGAAAATGGAGCTTTGCGACCCCTACCCCTGCATAAGCAAGAAAGACAAGTGCAATTACGGCAACGAAAGGTAGCAATATTTTCATTTGGTTACCTCTTCCTGTTTTATGTTTACACCAACATCTCCGGAGGGACCTGCTGCATCGTCTTCCGCACAGAGCATGTTCGCCCTCTTTAAGAGCCTGTATGTCATTTTATTCATTTCGTTCGCCCTGATGTCATAGAGCTTCTCCTTGCATTTCATAAAGATGTCAAAGGAGACAAGCGCACAGGCATCCACCCTTTTCTCAAAGCCGGAAAGCTCTTCATGAGGCAGGGGGGTATTGGGGTCTTTTGAGAGTTCGTCCCTGACAGCCTTTTTCAGCGTAAAGACGAAGGCCACTGCCTGCGAAGGGGTAAAATCCTGGACAGCCCTCACCCGGATGACCGTATCAAGGAGCCCGGTCATTTCTTCAGGAGAGGCATCGTTCAGGAGCGCATCAAAGACCTTTTCGAGCGTGTCGGTGAGCGCATGGCCGACGGGATTGGCAAAACGGTTCTCGGTCTTCCTGATGAATTGCGTGGTGTCCGACGGATAGGTTGACAGCACCTCGTCAAGCCATCTGCCGAGGATGAGGGACTTTTTGGCGGACAGGAGATCGTGAAGGCTCATGATCTTGCTATGCCGCTCCCTGTCCTGTTAAGACGGCGCCCCATGGATGACACGGGGCGCCGGAATCGTGAACCACTGACAAGACTGAATACTATACGCAGCCGGTAGGCTTCGGCAGGCCGGCATATTTACATGCCTGCTTTGCAGGGCCACCCGGGTAGAGTTCATACAGATACTTGGTGTTGCCTTTTTCAGGCCCGAGGGCCTTGCCGATCTCCTTGACCAGGATCTTGATCATCGGAGCGATCTGATACTGTTTGTAGTACTCCCTGAGGAAATTGATAACCTCCCAGTGAGCCTCGCTGAGCTCTACGTTATCCTGCTTTGCCAGAGCTTCAGCCAGTTCCTTTGTCCAGTCGTCAAGGTTCAGGAGATATCCATCATCATCAACCTCGATCTGCTTGCCCTGAAAATCCATTGTTGCCATTTTTTCTTCCCCCTTTCTTAATTAGGTGAATTAATTTTTGCGGGACTCATTCCCGGCAATGTGCATAGAAACCCTGCTATTAAAAATATTCAGGGTCTTTATATTATATTATTCTGCCCGTCAACTCAAGCTATGGTTAATAACTCAAGCTATAAAAGGTAATACACATTCATTACAATGGTCAAATAAAAAAATCTTATCTGACAATCACATTATCTTATCCCACGCCGGACCCGCCCGAACAGGCTCTCTTGGCAGCCACTGACCGATTTACCCGGCCTTCAGATCTTTATTCAGGCGTATGAACAGATAGGTCGATTTAGAGCCCCGCCGGGCTTCATGGAACTTATTTCTGCGGGTGTCTGCGCTAAGCTCGCGCACTTCGTAATCTTCGTCCGGCACGAGGCTCCAGGCCTTGTCCCAGTCGCCGCCGCAGGCATAGGCCAGTCCGTCGACATAGGCATCCCCGAGGCTGTGGCCTGAACCGTCGTAGACGAAGACCGCCCCGCAGCCGCATTTTCCCCCGCTGAAGGTGTTGCCGAAGCGGGTCGTAATGTCCTCCGGCTGTTCTAATGGTGCTTCACAAAACGGGCATGAAAGCATATTTTTTTTTGTATTACCCTGCATAATGGTCAACCTTTCTTTGCGGCATCGGTGATTTTCCGGGCAAGCCCGCGGAGGGTCCAGTCTCTGAACTCACCGTCTTCATACAACGTGACCGTGGGGCCATCCCCTTCGGCACCCGTAACAAGCGGCTCAAGCAGGGCCTCCTGTTTTATGGTCCCCGCAAGCAGGACCGCATAGGCCCGGGCAACGGGATCGGCATGCGCCAGATATTCCCTGACAAGCGGCTGCTGATCCATGACCAGGTCCGGCCTGACCTCTCCGATCCTCACGAGCGCCCTGAGCACCCCGCACCTGAGGATCTCCTCGTCATGAAAGGACGCGATGATCGGCGCAAGGTCTGCGAGCTGATCAGGGACGTTCCTTACCATCTCCCCCAGCATGTCCGGCACCGACCAGGGGTTGTTACCCGACTCTTCGCGCAGCATCCAGAGCAGCCGCTGAGCAAGGGTCCGTACCTTCTCCGGATTGGTCATTCCCAGCTCCCGGGCAAGCAGGCCGACCGCCTCGATGGCCCTCCAGGAGAGGAGCGTGCCCTTGTCATACGACAGGGAGACAAGGGTCCTGAAAAGACCAGGGTCCTTCCGGCCCAGGCCTGATATGGCTTCAGGCCCGCTCCCTTCGAGCAGGCCTATGATCTCTTCACGTTTTGCCACTGAGGTCTCCCCTGCGCTTTTTATGCGCGCGGGCCTGCCTGATCATGGCGTCGGCCCACTGCGGGGCCCCGTACGCATGCAGGTGTGTATAGGTCGCCAGCACGTTCTTATGCCATATGCCATCCTGTTTCTCCCGGATGCCCTGCCCCCGCTGCATCGTAAAGGCAAAGCCTGCCCCCGACAGGGCGCCTGCAGGCAGGACCTGCGAATAATGGAACTCATGTCCTTTCAGGACTGTCCCCACCGGATAATAGGGATTTCTTCTGCTCACCCGGACTATGGTGTACCCATGGGCCTGAGGTCTTTTCCTGAGCGAGAACTCAAGAGGGAAGACGCCGGCCATGGGATAGCGTTTCCCGTCAAGGAGCAGGGCTTTTCCAAGGAACATGAGCCCTCCGCATTCTGCATAGACCGGAAGGCCTTTTTCGACCTCTCCCCGGAGGGACCTTCTGAAGGACCTGTTCTGTGAGAGGGCGATGGCATGTGTCTCGGGAAAGCCGCCGCCTATATAGAGTGCGTCAATGTCGGGGATGCTCCCTGCGGAAAGCGCGCTGATCTCGACAAGCTCGGCGCCTCTCGTCCTGAGTTCCTCAAAGTTCTCGGGATAGTAGAACTGAAAGGCAGTGTCCCGTATCACCCCGATCCTGACTGCCGCTCCGGACGATGGGCGCGGCCCCCTGCCTCTGCGGACCGCCGCCTCCGCGGTGGTAACAGCCTTTGCGGCCTTGAACGGGCCGGCCGACCGGGCTATCTCATAGACACGGTCAACGTCGACATACCCCCTTACGGCCTCTGCAGCAAAGGAGAGCGCCTTCGCAACCTCAGGGTGCTCCTGGAACGGGGTCAGTCCCATATGCCGTTCAGACAGGAACTCCTTGTCCAGCTTCGGGATGGCGCCGACGACCGGGACCCCGCAGTAGGTCTCTATCGCCTCACGTATTATTTTCTCATGCCGGGCACCGGCTATCCGGTTGAGGACCACGCCGCGAAGCGCAACCCCTTTGTCGAACTGCTGCATGCCGCAGACCATGGCCGCTGCGGTCCTGGTGACCTTGCTGCAGTCCAGGACAAGGAGGACCGGGGCCCGGAGCATCTTTGCCAGTTCGGCCGTGCTGTATGTGCCGGCAGCGTCCATACCGTCATAGAGCCCGCGATTGCCCTCGATGACCGCACAGTCGGCGTCTCCGAAATGGTCCCTGAACGACGAGAGGATGCTCTCCCTCCCGATCAAAAACGGGTCGAGATTATAGCAGGGACGGCCTGCCGCGGCCGAGAGCCATCCGGCATCGATATAGTCCGGTCCCTTCTTAAAGGGGACGATCGTCCTGCCTGCTCCAGCCAGCGCCGTGATCAGCCCGAGGGAAAGGGTCGTCTTTCCGGAGCCGCCGCGCAGGCCGGCAATGATAATTCTCGGAAGGCTTTTTCGCATCGTATAGTATAGCCGAGAGGCGGGTGAAGAAAAAACAAAAAGGGGGCGATGACCGCCCCCTCCGGTATATCCTGGCCTCCTGCCGCAGCAGGGTTACTTGATCATGCCTTTTTCCCTGAGGTACTCCTCGCTCGGGATCTCGACCGAACTGGCTCCGCCGCCGTATGAATACATCAGCCTGCCCACATCGATCATGCCCCTCATGGCCTTCTTGACCTCATCAGGCTCAAGCGAAAGCTCAGCACTGACGCCCTTGATGATGTCCTTTTCTTTCAGCTTCTTCTTGCCTTTTGCTGCC
Organism: Nitrospirota bacterium; assembly: GCA_004321925.1. Classification (GTDB taxonomy): domain Bacteria; phylum Nitrospirota; class Thermodesulfovibrionia; order Thermodesulfovibrionales; family UBA6898; genus PALSA-1316. The sequence continues at coordinate 16,203 of SCQH01000019.1, forward strand.
TCACAGAAGGCAAAAATTTTGTCCTGCAGTTCTGCTGTCTCCATCTGATCCACCCCCGTGATTATATTTAGGTTAATATTCAAGGGCAGCCCCTTTACGGGGCTGCCCTTGTTCAGGCTATATTACCACTTGAATGTTGAGGATGTCCTCATGGTATCTCTCATGAATGTGAAGTCGTCAATGGACTGGAAGGTAAAGTCGATGCCGGTCAGAGAGAAGAACCTCTCCCAGCCGATCCGCTCTATCCACTCGCCGACCCTTTCATGCTTGCGTGCGTTCGCTGCATAGACCTCGACAATATGCTTGATCGCGGCAACGGCCTTCGGCCATCTCGGCGGCTCGTTCGAGATATACGGGATAACGAGCTTGGAGAATTTCGGGCTGGTCCTGAGGCTGTTTATCTTGCCGCCGACAAGGATGGCAATGCCGTCCCTCTCAGGGTCCTTGATGCTGATCGGAGGACATACGGTGAAGCAGTTACCGCAGTACATGCACTTGTCCGCATTGATCTTGACGCTCTTGTTCGCCGGATCCGGGCTGATGGCGCGGGTCGGGCAGGAGCCGATGACCGTCGGCAGCTCGCACATGTTCTTGAAGTTCTCGTGGTTGATCGTCGGGACCTTTGTATGGACCGCAACAACGGCAATGTCAGAGCAGTGAACAGCGCCGCACATGTTAACGCAGCAGGCCACTGCAAGTCTGACCTTGTTCGGAAGGGACTTGGACTCAAAATACTCGAAGAGCTCGTCCATCATCGCCTTGACCAGACCTGAGGCATCGGTGCAGGCACTGTGGCAGTGCACCCAGCCCTGGGTATGGACAACGTTCGTGATGCCGTAGCCGATGCCGCCCATCTTGAAGCCGCGGGCCGTAAGGTCCTTCTTGAGCGGCTCGAGCTTGCTCTCATCGGAAACGAGGAACTCAACATTGTTCCTGGTGGTGTAACGGAAGAACCCGTCGCAGAACTTTTCTGCAACATCGCAGTGTTCGCGGATCGTGTCGGTGGAAAGAAGTCTCGGAGACGCAACCCTGACGGTCCATATCTTGTCACCGCTCTCGCCCACATGCACCATGGTGCCATGGTTGATGACTTCATGATATTTCCACTTGCCGTAATTCTTCTTGATCACGGGCGGCAGAAACTGGTCGTATTTCGGCGGGCCTATATCTGTTTTTCTCTGTGGTACTGTCATGCTATCCTATCCTCCTTAATATTAATTTTTATTTAGAACTTATACTTGCCGGTCTTCTTTTCTTCAGCTTCCTTGGCCTTGAAGGCGGCCATATCATCCTCAGTATAGAACATGAACGGATCTTTTCTCGGCTCCTTGATCTGCTGGGCCATCGGAGCTATACCGATACCCTCGAGGAAGGACCTCATGCCCTTCATTTCGATGACTTCGCCGATCCTCTCTCTTGGCTTTGCATTGTCATCCCACCATTCCCATATCTTGCCGATCAGTTCCTTGAGCTCGGTGTACGGGGCCTCGGCTTTGATGAAAGGAACAATGACCCAGGAAAGGAGCGACCCGACAACGATCGGGGCCTTACTGCCGATGCAGATTGTGGCTCCCCTTTCACCGCTCGGCCTTAAGGCCTTGGTCATCTTGGTGATGCAGTGCATGCAGCGGTTGCACTCGGCATTGTTGATCTTCATCTCTTTGCCGTCATAGCTGATGCAGCTGGTAGGACACATATTGACTATCTCGGCGTTGATGTCCATGCCCTTTGCGGCATAGTTCTTGACCTCTTTCTGGTCTATGAGGATGTCACCCTTCCAGGTTCCGATGATCGACATGTCGGCACGTGCGATCGAGGCGACGCAGTCGCAGGCGCATCCCGACATCTTGATCTTGAACTTGTAGGAGAACATCGGCCTGTGGATCTCGTCCTGGTAAGCCTGGGTCAGGTTATAGCAGAGGTCCATCGTATCATAATTGGACCATTCGCAGCGTGCAGGGCCGACGCAGCAGCTCGGGGTCCTGAGGGCAGAACCTGAACCGCCGAGGTCCCAGCCCCTGGAGGAGTATTCTGCAAAGATGTCTTCAAGGGCGTCCGTCTTAGTGCCCAGAAGGACGAGGTCGCCGGTAGAGCCGTGAACGTTCGTCAGGCCGCTGCCGTACTTGTCCCAGATATCGCAGATCTCTTTCATGGCCTTGCTGGTATAGAAGAACCCGCTCGGCTGGTTGATCCTGACCGTATGGAAATGGGCAACGCCCGGGAACTCCGCCCCAAGCTCGGAGTATCTGCCGATAACTCCGCCGCCATAACCAAGAACTCCAACAATACCTCCATGCTTCCAGTACCCCACCTTGGTGCTGTAGCATTTCTCGAGATGCCCGACTGCATCGTTTGCCATCTCGTTGTGCTTGCCTGCCTTCTTCATCTCGGTGACGAAGCTCGGCCAGGGACCTTTTTCCAACTCGTCGATCAACGGCGTATTATACTTCTTCATCAACTCCTCCTTTATGATAATATTTTCAAAGCCCTAAAATTATAACTACAGGCATGACAGATTAAAACACCTTTCGGCATGTCGTCAAATAAAAAAAATTTATCGTTAAATCACAAATACTTATCCGGTCGTCCGGGATAGCTGTTTTCCCATCCGGTCTGACCACTCCGGCAGCACGGCAGGCCATGCAATACCCTTTTTTTGTTTACATTTCCCCCTGCTTCAGTGCTATACTGAACGTGCTCAATTCTTTAATAAAATCTTAAATCGGGAGATACCTATGCGGAAAATAGCCGTTATCCTTTCTATCTGCCTGCTCTATGCCAGTGTTGTTTTGGCACAAGGGTCGCCCCTCGTCAACAAGATCGAGGTCCAGGGCCTTAAACGCATCGAAGAGGGTGCCGTGAAGGCAAAGATCACGCAAAAACTGGCTGTCCCTGTCTCCCCGGAGAGGACCAATGAGGATATCAAGGCTATCTTCAGGATGGGCTATTTTGAGGATGTCAAGGTTGAGCTCGAGGCCTTTGAGGGCGGGGTAAAACTTATCTATATCGTCAGGGAGAAGCCGATCATCATCAGGATCGACTTCCAGGGGAACAAGGAATATGACGACGCAAAGCTCAAGGAGAAGATATCGATAACCCCGGGCTCGATCTCCGATACCGTGCTCATACAGGACAATGCCTCAAAGCTCAAGGGCTTTTACGAGGAAGAAGGCTACTGGCTTGCAAATATAGTCCCGGTAACAAAAAAACTCACTGCCGATGAGATCAGCCTGACCTACCAGATCGATGAAGGCAGCAAGGTCAAGATCGGCAGGATAAACATCGAAGGCAGCAAGAACCTCTCCGCATCAAAGATAAAAAAAGTGATGGAGACCCGGGAGTGGTGGCTCTTTTCCTTTATATCCTCCTCGGGGTATTTTAAGAAAGAGAAGATGGAGACCGATGTCGAACGGATACGGAACCTTTATTTCACTGAGGGATACCTGAAGGTCATCATCGGCGAACCCCGCATCGTCCTGGCTCCGGACAAAAAGAGCATGACCGTGACCATCGGCATCTCCGAAGGGGACGTCTACAAGGTATCAGCCGTGAACATCACCGGCAACACGGCCTATGACGCCGCGGCCATACGAAAGAACATCACGATAACACCGGGCAGCGTTTTCAACAAGTCCCTGCTCGAAAAGAATATCCAGGCCATTACCGGTCTTTATTCCGAGGCCGGCTATGCCCTGACCGTGGTCACCCCCGACCTCACCCCGGAGGATAAGGACCGGACCGTGGTCGTGACCCTGTCGGTCAATGAAGGCGAAAAATACCGGGTCGGCAGGATCGAGGTCTCCGGCAATACCAAGACGCGGGACAAGGTGATCAGGAGAGAGATCCGTTTTGATGAAGGCGAACTCTTCAGCGGCTCAAAACTGAAGAGGAGCTATGAGCGGATCAACAACCTTAATTATTTTGAGACCGTCGATATCGTGCCGAAGCCGAACTATGAGAAGAAGGTGGTCGATCTTGAGGTCAAGGTCAAGGAACGGCCTACCGGCATGCTGAGCGTCGGCGGCGGATACAGCTCGGTCGACAAGCTCATCGGCACCGTCGACATTACCCAGGGCAACCTCTTCGGCAGAGGGCAGTTTGTTAAGGTTAAGGCTGAGCTGGGCGGTAAAAGCTCGTTCTACGAGCTGTCGTTCAAGGACCCCTGGTTCCAGGACAAACCCATAGCGTTATCGACCGGCATTTACAATACCAACCGCGACTATACGGAATACAACAAGAAGGCCTTCGGTTTCTTTGTCGGCTTCGGCAAGGACCTCTCCGAATACTGGAGGGGTGACGTCTCTTACAATTTTGAGCGGGCCGAGATCTTCGATATCAAGTCCGGGGCCTCTACCATCATCAGGGACCAGGAAGGGACCAAGACAACAAGCGCCATAACCCCTTCGGTGGTCAGGGACAGCAGGGACAACTACCTTGACCCGTCACGGGGCTCGAGGAACGCCCTCTCCTTCACCTTTGCCGGCCTCGGGGGAAGCAACTCGTTCATAAAGGCCACAGCCGACTCGGCCTGGTATTTCCCTGTCCGGGATACAGCGTTCATGCTACGGGGGCGCGTCGGTTATGCCAGAGGGATCTTCAATAAGACCCTGCCCCTGTATGAGCGGTATTACGTAGGCGGCATCTATACGGTGCGCGGCCTGGGCTTTGGCAAGGCAGGACCTCTGGACCCCGCAACGGGCGAGGCCATCGGCGGAACGACCGAGCTGATCTTCAATGCCGAATACATCTTCCCTCTTCTGACGGAGATGAGGCTCAAGGGTGTTGTATTTACCGATGCCGGCAATTCGTATGAAAACCTCCGTGACTTCAAAAGGCTGAGGTATACGGCAGGGGCAGGGGTCAGATGGATATCCCCCATCGGTCCTATCAGGATAGAATGGGGATATAATCTAGATAAAAAACCGGGAGAAAGCACCGGCAAGTTCGAATTTGCATTCGGGAGCTTCTTCTAAAACAATCCTAAGGAGAATGATAATGAAAAAAGTAGTCGTATTGGCAGTTCTTGTTCTGTTACTGGCAGCCCAGCAGGTCTATGCAGCTGATCCGGTCAAGATCGGCGTCGTCGATCTCATCAAGGCCTTAAACGAGTCGGACTCAGGCAAAAAGGCAAAGACGGACCTGGAAATACTGATCAAGACAAAACAGACCTCGATAGACGAAAAAGGCAAAGAGATCGAGAAGTTGAGGAACGACCTTGAAAAACAGGCCTCGGTCCTTTCATCCGACGCACGCAAGAGCAGGGAAGAGGAGCTCGAAAAGCTGATCAGGGAATACCAGAGGATCGTCACCGATTCACAGAATGACGTCAAAAAGAAGGAAAGCGAGTTTACGGCAGACATCCTGAAGGACCTGCGGGCGATCATCGAAAAGATGGGCCAGGAAGGCAGCTATACCATGATCATAGAGAATGCCGAGGGCATCATCCTTTTCTCCAGGCCGGAGCAGAACCTGACGGAAAGTCTGATCAAGCGCTATAATGAGTCCAAGTCAAAGGCAAAGTCCGGCAAGAAATAGACTTTTGTTCCACTGAAAGGATCACAGGAAAGCCTCCTTCGGGAGGCTTTCCTGACTAAGGACATATACGAATAACCGATGAAACTCTCTGAATTTGCTGACAGGGTACAGGGCACGATCACGGGTGATCCGGCAACGGAGATCACCGGGGTCAGCGGCATCGAAGGTGCCGGCCCGGGCGATATCACGTTCATGGCATCTTCAAAGTTCCTGAAACAGCTCCGGCTGAGCGCGGCCTCATGCGTTATCGTGAAGGAGAACGTCGCGGACCTCGCCATCCCCCAGCTCAGGGTGGAGAACCCTTATTTTGCCTTTGCAAAGGCCCTCGAGTATTTCTATCCCCGTACTGAGGCCGCTCCCCTGGCAACCGACCGGGCATTGATCGCCGCGGATGTCGTCCTGGGGCGCAACGTGACCGTCTTCCCGCTTGCCTATATATCGGAGGGGGCCTCGATCGGGGACGGGACCGTGATCTACCCCGGGGTCTTTATCGGCCGCAATGTCAGGATCGGCAGGGACTGCATCATCCATCCCCAGGTGACCATCCGCGAGGAATGCACCCTGGCCGACCGGGTCATCATCCACGCCGGCAGCGTCATCGGGTCTGACGGCTTCGGCTATGTCTTCGAAAAAGGCGAACACTACAAGATCCCCCAGGTGGGCAGGGTCGAGATCGGGGACGATGTCGAGATCGGGTCGAATGTCTCGATCGACCGCGCGACGCTCGGCAGCACCGTGATCGGCAGGGGGACCAAGATAGACAACCTGGTGCAGATCGCGCATAATGTCCTGATCGGAGAAGATTGCATCATCGTCTCCCAGGTCGGCATCAGCGGAAGCTGCAGCATCGGCAGCCATGTTACCATTGCAGGGCAGGCCGGGCTGGCGGACCATACCACGATAGATCCTGAGGTCATCATCGGGGCACGGGCTGCCACCATGGGAGGGCATGTCACCAAGGGGTTTTACCTCGGGGCCCCGGTGGCCCCGCACCGGGAATTTATGAAGGCGCAGTCGTTCTTCCTGAAACTCCCCGAGATGAACAAAAAAATGAAAGACCTTGAAGAGAGGTTATCAACATTGGAAAAGGAGAATAAGAAAAATGTTGTCGATAACTGACATTATGAAAAGCATCCCGCACCGTTATCCATTTCTTCTGGTCGACAGGATACTGGAGTTCGAACCCAGGGTCTCTATCAAAGGCATTAAGAACGTCACGATCAATGAACCCTTTTTCCAGGGCCATTTTCCCGAACAGCCGATCATGCCGGGCGTGCTTTTGGTTGAGGCGATGGCCCAGATCGCCGGAGTGCTGGCGATCCATTCCGGGATCGAGGGGAAATCGACCTATTTCATGAGCATCGAGTCCGCCAAGTTCAGGCGTCCGGTCGTTCCCGGCGATCAGATCGTCTTTGAGATCCGGGCGCTCAAGCAGCGCGGCAGTGTCTGGAAATTCGCCGGCTCGGCCAGCGTGGACGGCAAGGCCGTCTCCGAGGCCGAGTTCACTGCCATGGTCACGGACAGGGAGATCTGAGGGATGCAGGCGTCCATCCACCCCAGCGCGATCGTCGATCCGAAGTCTGAGATCGGAGCCCAGGTCACTATCGGTCCTTTCTGCATAGTCAAGGAAGGTGTCAGGATAAAAAAAGGTACAACGCTGCTCTCCCATGTCGTCGTTGAAGGGTCCACCGAGATCGGGGAGAACTGCACCATCCATCCCTTTGCCAGCATCGGGATGGCCCCGCAGGACCTCAAGTATAAGGGGGAAAACACCCGGCTCGTCATCGGGGACAATAATATCGTCCGGGAGTATGCCTCGATCCACCGGGCATCGGTCGGCGGCGACGGCAGCACCGTCATCGGCAACGACAACTTTTTAATGGGTTACGTGCATATCGCCCATGACTGCAAGGTCGGCAACAGCGTGATCATGGCCAACGGGGTCAACCTCAGCGGACACGTCACCGTCGAAAACCATGTCGTCATCGGAGGTCTTTCCGGACTCCATCAATATACGCGCGTCGGGGAATATGCCATGGTCGGGGGGGCCAGCAAGATCGTGCAGGACGCTCCGCCCTATATGATCGTCGCCGGCCACGAAGCAAAACTCTTCGGGCTGAACACGATCGGGCTGAAACGCCACGGGTTCGATGACAGCGAGGTCAATGACCTCAAGAAGGCCTACAAGATCCTTTTCCGTGAAAAGCGCACCCTGTCCGACGCCATTATGAAGATCAATGCGGAGATACCGGTCACGGACCACATCAGACATCTCATCACGTTCATCGAAGAGAACAAGCGCGGGATCTGCCGCTGAGCATGGACCGCAGGCTGGGGCTCATAGCAGGCAGCGGGGAACTCCCCCTGGCGATCGCCGCGGCGGCCCGGGATATGGGCTACACCGTCACGGTCGTCGGGCTTGAGTCGATCACGGACCCGGAAATCTCCTCTTACGCCGGCGACGTGCGCTGGGTAAATGTCGGCAGGCTCGGGGCGCTGATCGATACCCTCAAGCAGGCCGGGATCAGCAAAGCCGTCTTCGCCGGGAAGATCCATAAGTCGATCATCTATGAAGGCAAGGTCATACCTGACCTTAAGCTGGTCAAGTTGTTCCTGACCCTCAAGGACAAGAGCGACGATTCCATAATGCTGGCGATCACCGGTGCACTGGAGGCTGAAGGCATCAGGCTCCAGAAGACAACTGATTTTACGGGGCCGCTCATGGCCCCTCATGGGGTCCTGACAAAAAAGAAACTTTCGGCTGATGCCCGCAAGGATATCGAGTTCGGATGGAGCATAGCAAAAGAGATCGGCAGGCTGGATATCGGCCAGACCGTGGTGATCAAGGAGCAGGCAGTGATGGCCCTGGAGGCCATAGAAGGGACTGACGAGGCCATACTGCGGGGAGGCAGGCTGGCGGGCAAAGGGGCCGTTGTCATAAAGGTCAGCAAGCCGGAGCAGGACATGCGGTTTGACGTGCCGGTCGTGGGGATACAGACACTCAGGTCAATGGCAGCGGTCAAGGCCGGGACCCTTGCGATCGAGGCCGGGAAGAGCATCCTGCTCAACAAGGAGCATTTCATCCGGGAAGCTGACAAGGCCGGCATCTGCGTCGTCGGACATTCCTGACCCCATTTTCCACTGCATCCCTCAGCACGGCCACGGAAATACAACAGAACGATCCCGAAGCAGACTGCGAGGTTTCAAAGCTGAACAAATGAACTACCCCGCAGAAAGCGGCGGGGTATCAAAACTGAAAAAAATTTTGTCATCCCCCGGCGGCTCCGTCCAGCCTACTGTTGGCTTGACCGGGGGATTCAGTGTTTTTGTCTGGATTGCCCGATCAAGTCGGGCAATGACACTTCTTTTTGCACCACCCTGATACAGAACATCGGGGAATTCTATTCATTATTTTATTTTATCAAGTGATTAATTATTTTAATTTGATAAAAGGGTCCGTATCAGTATTATATTACCTGTTAATCCAAAGTTTAGATTCGGCTGTTCGCAAGCAACAGTCATGCAAATCAAGAATATGAGGTGCTTATGCCATACAAAAAATTTCTGATTGTTGCTGCACCGCTCCTGCTTCTTGTCATAATGCTCCCCGCTTCAGCCTTTTCGAAGGAAACCGCAAGCTGCCTTGCCTGCCACAGCTCCATGAAGGGCAGGCTTAAATCAGCAGCCGGGGCCCTGATCGAGCTGAACGTGGATGCTGATAGATTTCAGCAATCGGTGCACGGGGGCCTCTCCTGCACCGATTGTCATATGCGGTTTGCCGATAACCCCCATGCCACCCCCGGCGCTGCCGTCCCACCCGCTGTTGTCGCGCTCGCCCAGAAGCTCTCGGCAAAACATGCGGTCGACCCGGTTGCAGCCGCTGCCTGCACCGGCTGCCATGAAGAGACCTTCACCAAGGTGCTTGCCAGTGTGCACGGGAAAAATATCATCGAGAAGAAGCAGACGGACGGCGCCTTCTGCATCGACTGTCACGGGTCTCCCCATTATATCGTCAAGGTCAAAGACCCCCGCTCTCTGGTCAGCCGCGAGCAGCAGGTTGAGACCTGCGGGAGATGCCATGGGGACAAAAAGCTCATAGAGAAGTACCAGCTCCAGGAAAATGTGATGGAGAGCTTCAAGGAAAGTTTCCATGGCCGCAAGCTGCATCTCGGCCACACCAAGGTCCCCGTCTGCGCAAGCTGCCACAATGCGCACGACATAACGACCAAGAACGACCCGGCATCCCCGGTCTTCGGGAAGAACAAGCTCCAGACCTGCGGCAAGTGCCATAAGGGGGCCAATGAAAAGTTCATCCCGGCGATCACGCACCAGAAGCCGGGGCCCATCCCGCACTACACGGAAAAGGCGCTTATCCTGCTGCTGCTGAGCACCTTTGCGTTCATCATCATCCATGTGCTGCTTGAGGCCTTTTCGGACATCAGGGACGCCATATTCAGGAAAGGGAGGGAAGAATAATGAGCCAGACAACAACCTCAACAACACAGGAAATCCCCAAGGAAATTGAGAGGTTCGATATAATTTTCAGGATCCAGCACGTGGTGATGTTCACCACCTTCCTGCTCCTGAGCTTTACCGGCTGGGGCCTTAAATATGCCCATGCGCCGCAGGGCGTCGCAAGCATGTGGATACGGGTCTGGGGAGGGGCAGAGACCGCAGGGCTCATCCACCGCATAGCAGGCGTTACCATGCTGCTGGACTTTATCACGCACGTGATATACCTTGTCTACCTGATCGCCATAGGCAAGATCACCTGGAACACCAGGACCACGGTCATCCCGCTTCCGAAAGATGTGATGGACGTCGTGCAGAACTTCCTCTACTTCTTCGGGCTCTCGAAGGAAAAAGCGAAGTTCGGCAAATTCTCCTATGCGCAGAAATTCGACTACTGGGCTGTTTTCTGGGGTATGTTCATCATCGGGACCTCCGGCTTTGCGCTGGCCTTCCCGGTATTCTTCTCGAACTTCGTGCCCCAGTTCACCTCGGGCTGGATCTGGGAGGTGCTTTCCATCATGCACAGCGACGAGGCCCTCCTTGCGATCGTCTTCATCCTCTTCTGGCATTTCTACAATGAACACCTCAAGCCCGAGGTCTTCCCGATGAGCTGGATCTGGATCACCGGCAAGATATCGACAGACACCCTGAAGCATCATCATCCCCTCGAATATGAACTGCTCTTCCCTGATGACGCAAAGAAGAACAAGAAGGGCTAGAGGTGTGACGATGCTAAGGATCACAGCCATTTTGTCCCTGACCCTGCTCCTCTTCTCCTGCAAAGGGAAGCCGGAGCATAAGGCCGTGACCGAGGAAAAGGAGTCCCCGGTCATCTCCTCCCTGAGGGATGCCTCCCTTCCCTGCTTCAGGTGCCATTCATACGAAAAGTTCTCCCTGGATGAGAAGGGGAAGTTCTCCCATGCAAAACATCTCACCCTCGGGGTGCATTGCAATCAGTGCCACCTGATAAAGCCCCACAAAGAGATGGCCCTGAACAAGGACACCTGCAACAACTGCCACAAGATGACCTCCTTTACCTTCACTGCCTCGGGCATGCCTGTGGCCTTTGCGCATCAGAAGCATGCCGCGAAATATGGCTGCAGGGAATGCCATCCGGCACTGTTCTCGATGAAGAAGGGCGCAACCAGCATCACGATGGACGAAATGTACAAGGGCGGGACCTGCGGCAAGTGTCATAACGGCAAAACAGCCTTTTCGTCAAAGGACTGCGCAAAATGCCATACCATGACAGCGCTGAAAAAGGACTTTACCTATCCGTCAAAGACCATGTCGTCCGCTGTCTTCAACCACCAGACCCATACGGCGATGTTCGAGTGCAGCAATTGCCATACCGCGCTCTTCAAATACAAGATGGGCGGCTCGGGCATGAAGATGGATGACCTCTATCAGAACAAGTATTGCGGCAAGTGTCACAACGGCGAATCAGCCTTCGCCATAACTGAATGTCAGAACTGCCATAAATAAACGTCTTCTTTTGGTTGAATAAAAAGGGCCGGCGCATAGCTGGCCCTTTTTATTCTGGTGCGTAACGAACCCTGAGGTAGAGCCTGCAGGGCGTCCATTATTTGAATTTTATTTTCATTGTCATTCCCGTGCCTAAAGCACCTACTGTTGGCAAGTGAAGCGCGTCGGGAATCCTTCTGGAAAGCATCCTGAAAGATTCCGGATACCCAAACATCGGGCACAAGCAAGCCGGAATGACAGAAATTTGGCTCCTGTGGCAGAGACCACAGGGTGTATTAATTATCAAGGATTACAATGGGATAGTGTGAAAGAGCCCTATTTCTCGACCTGCTTAAGGTTTTCGCAGGCTGACTTGCTTCCCAGGTCGCAGGCCCTTTTGAAATCGG
>SCQH01000112.1 GCA_004321925.1 Nitrospirota bacterium
CTCCTTTTACCTCAGCCATCCCAGGCCGTGGTCTTATGCGGTATTAGCCCAAGTTTCCCTGGGTTGTCCCCCGCTTGAGGGTTGGTTACCTACGTGTTACTCACCCGTCCGCCACTAAGTTAATCAACAGCACTAAGCTTGCAAGCTTACAGGCTGTCCAGCTATCAGACTCCCAAGCTCTCAGTCAAAGAAACTTCTTAAAGACTTCTCCTGCCTGTTGCTTGTTAGCCTGCTGGCTTGTCAGCTTGTCGCTGCTCAGCTTGCGGGCTTGGTGCTGCTGATTAACTCCGTTCGACTTGCATGTGTTAGGCACGCCGCCAGCGTTCGTTCTGAGCCAGGATCAAACTCTCATTAGTTTGTCCATAAATCAAAAAACTAAAACTCATTGAACTTACGTGACCTGCTCTATAGTTTTCAAAGAACACAATCCCCTTGAACCGGACTTCATGATTTAATCGGTCAAGAGAACAATTCAGGCTGCCCCAAAAAAGCCTCCTGAATTCAGACAAGGTAATACTATAATGCATCAAAACAAAAAATGCAACCTAACCTGATGATTTATTTTACCACGCCTTCAGCCGGAGTCAAGAAGAAAAAAAGGACACCCCTGATGTCACCCCGGGGCAGAGAGCTACAGCTCATGCATAAAGAAATTGGTCTCTATCTCGTCCTGCACGGTCGTGGCCGGGCCGTGACCGGGAAGCAGCAATGTTTCAGGCGGCAGCCCTATTACCCGGGCAAAGGATTTCTTCATTGCAGCAAGGCTCCCTCCCGGGAAATCGGTCCTGCCTATTGACCCGGCAAAGACCGTATCGCCGGTCAGGGCCGTGTTGCCGCTGAGCAGGCAGATACTGCCGGGGCTGTGACCGGGCGTCACCATGACCCGGAAACTGATGCTCCCCAGAGTGAGCACATCGCCCTCCCGGACAAAGCTGTCCGGATCAGGCGGCTGAACAAAGGGATACCCCATAAAGGATGCCAGCTCGTGCCCCCCCTGATAGATCGAAAGATCTTCCTGGTTCAGGACGATCTCTGCCCCGGTCTCTGCCTTTAATCCGGATACCGCCCCTATATGGTCAAAATGTCCGTGGGTGCAGATGATACTGCCCAGGCCCAGCTTTTTCGCCCTGAGCATACCCAGTATTTTCTTGAGATCATCCCCGGGGTCGACCACGACCGCCTGAAGGGTCTCTTCATCATAGATGATATAGCAGTTAACCTGAAGGGGACCGACAACAACTGTCTCTATTTTCATCATAAATCCTTTCTTTATCTATTATACTATCACAAGAGGCACCGGCATATATTATGGTTAAACATACCAAGATAGGATTGATCTCGGCAGTCCCTTTTGAAGGAAAACAGCTTCTGAAAAAGCTGACAAAGGCGGCTGCGCCTGGATCTGGCGTGCCGCTCTATACGGGCACACTGTCCGGCCTGGGCATCCTCTACGCTGTATCGGGGCTTGGCAAGGTGAATGCAGCCCATGCTGCGACGCTCCTCATAACCGCTCATGCCCCATCTCTCCTGATCAATTTCGGGGTCGGCGGCGCCTATCCCTTTTCCGGAATCGGGGTCGGCGATGTGGCGCTGGCAACTGGGGAGATATATGTTGACGAAGGCGTCTTGCTGAAGGACGGCCTTAAGACCCTGGATGAGATCGGGATCCCCCTGGTCCGAAGCGGCAGGATAAGATACTATAATGAGTTCCCGCTTCATACGGGCCGGCAGGGAAAGGTCATCGATGCTGCCCTTGCACGCTCACAGAGGCTTTTCCCTGAATTCAGGGTCGCAGCCGGACCCTTTGCCACGGTCTCGGCCTGTTCAGGGACGACAAAGCGGGGGCGGGAGCTGGCAAAGCGCTTTAACGTGATCTGTGAGAATATGGAAGGCGGGGCCGTGGCACAGGTCTGCGCCATCCATAAGGTCCCCCTGATCGAGGTCAGGGGCATCAGCAACCTGGTGGAAGACAGGGCACGAGAAAAATGGGACCTCGATCAGGCGGCAGCCAATTGTCAGATGGTGCTGATAGACCTTATAGCCTCACTCGGAGACTAACGCCGCATGAAAAAACTGACGCTCGGCTACTCACCCTGCCCGAATGACACCTTTATCTTCCATGCCCTGGTCCACGGCAGGATCAAGACCGGCGACCTTGAATTTGCAGAATTGCTGGAGGACGTCGAGACCCTCAACAAAATGGCCCGCCAGGGGCAGCTCAATATCACCAAGGTCTCCTTCCATGCCTTCGGACATCTCAGGGAGGACTACTGTCTTCTTCGTTCCGGAGGCGCCATGGGAAGAGGCTGCGGACCGCTGGTCGTTGCCCGCGAAGCCCTCCGGATGCAGGACCTGCGGGGCAGGAAGATCGCCATACCAGGCAGTCTTACAACCGCTTTTCTCCTGCTCCAGCTTTATGACCCCGGGTTAAAGGATACGGTAACGGTCATGCCGTTTAACAACATTATCAATGCAGTGAGGACCGGGGTTGTTGACGCCGGGCTGATAATCCATGAGAGCCGGTTCACATACCGGGAAGCAGGTCTTAAGCAGGTGCTGGACCTGGGAGAGTGGTGGGAAACGACAACAGGCCTGCCGATCCCGCTTGGGGCGATCATTGCACAGAGGTCCCTTGGGGCAGGGATCATAGCAGAGCTCAACACGTATTTGCGGGCAAGCATCGAGTATGCCTTTTCACACCGGCAGGAGTCCCTGGCCTATATTAAGGAGCACTCACAGGAGCTTGATGATGCGGTCATAGAGCAGCATATCGGGCTGTATGTGAACCAATATTCCCTTGATCCGGGTAATGACGGCATACTGGCCATTGAGGAGCTCTTCAGGCAGGCCGAGGCAGCCGGGATCATAGGGCGATCCTCCCGGCCGTTAATGGAGTAGTTTCAGAAGCAGATTGACCCCGCCGCCCACAAGCAGTGCAAAGCTGGTGATCAGGGAGAACATCAGCAGGGCAGTCTTTGAACCCCGTTCCTTGATGATCATAAAGAAGCTTGCGAGGCAGGGGACAAAGAGTGTCAGGGTGATGATGCTGATGATGATCTGATCTTCATTCATCAGCCCCTGCTTGGAAAGCTCAAAAAGACCTGCTGCACCATAATCCCTGCGCAGGAAGCCGAGGATGAAGGCGCCGGTCGTCTTTTCAGGGAGCCCCAGGAAACTGACAACGAGCGGTGATGCGGCACGCTCGAGCCAGCCCAGTATCCGGAGCTTGTCCAGGACAAAGAGTATCAGTGTCCCGAGGATGAAAAGCGGCACAGCCTCACGAAGGTACCATTCTATCCTGCTTGCGGTCTTGACCAGGATATTGCTGAGCTTCGGGACCCTCATGGGAGGTATCTCCAGAAAGAAGTCCGGTCTCTCTCCGGGGATCACCCGTGCCGCGATTGCCCCTGTCAGGCCAAGGACCAGGATAATGGTCCCGATCCACCAGAGGGCCACCTTGATCGAATAGGGGCCGAGCATGCCGAGTATCACCCCGAGCTGCGCTGAACAGGGGATGGCCAGCGCGATCAGGAAGGTTGCAATGACCCGCTCCCTTTTTGTCTCAAGTATCCGGGTGGTCATTGTTGCCATGGTGCCGCATCCGAGACCGAGGACCATCGGCAGCACTGCCTTGCCGTTAAGCCCTATCTTTGAAAAGAGCCTGTTGGACATGACCGCAATGCGTGGAAGGTAGCCGCTGTCTTCGAGAAATCCGAACGTCATAAAAAATGTTGCCGTGATCGGCAGGATGATCGCAACGGCATAGGTAAGGGCCATGGTGAAAAGACCGTATTGCCCGACAAAGAAGTCCTGCAGCAGGACAGAGGGCAGAAGATATTTCACTATCTTTTCGACCCCCGGACTCAGGTATTTCCCGAATATGACCTCTTCAAAGAAGTTCACGAGGGTGCCTGCCCCGAAGACACCGACAAACTCGTAAAAACAGAAGAGAGTGAAGAGCATAAAGAATAAGCCCCAAAACGGGTGCATGGACCATTTGCCTATCCATTGTGCAATAAACCCGCTTTCCTGACCGCTTTTTTTCATGACACTGTTGGTGATCTCTTCAGCCAGAGCTATTCTCCTGCCTGAAATGACCTGAGATATGGGGTCCCTGAATTTCAGCTGGGCCTCGTCCCTGAGGTCTTCAACAGATTTGATCCTTCCGGGATCGACGTGTGCGATCAGCCATTCCCTGAGACTGTCATCCCCTGCAAGGATCATCAGGGCGAGAGATCTCCCTGAAATCGATGCAGACGGTAATAAGGAGGCAATTTTTTCAGCATATTGTTCCAGGACATCACCGTAATCGATCTTCATCATCGGGACCCTGGGGGTCAGCAGAGACTCCTTTAATGTAGAGATCCCCTTTCTCTGGGGTGCTATCGTGCCGATGACCCTTATGGACAGAAGTTCTTCCAGTTTCCGGTAGTCTATCTCTACGCCCCGGGCCTTTGCCTCATCCTCCATATTAAGCACCAGGACAGAGGGCAGCCCCATTTCTGCCAATTGCAGCAGGAGCATCAGCCCCCTTTTGAGGTTCTTGGCATCGCAGACCAGGATGCTGCTCTCCGGTCTCTCGGCAAGCATAAGGTCCCGGGTGACCCTTTCGTCCTCGCTCATCGGGATAAAGTTATTCACCCCGGGGGAGTCTATGACGAGATATCTCTTACCCCCAAGGGTAATGTTCCCGTGTGACACTTCAACGGTCGTGCCGGGATAGTTCGAGACCGTCACATATTTCCCGGTCAGCAGCCCGAATATGACGCTCTTGCCGACATTCGGGTTCCCGACCAGGACGATCCTTTTAAGTTTGTCTTCATGCATGACGTTATCCCTGTCTGCAGGCTTCGCAGTAGCCCCTTATTTCGAGAAGGTGGTTAGTACCGCTGAAAACATTCTTTCTGCAGATCTCTTCCTGGAGCTTCTCAAGATTCTCAGAATAAAACTCAATGACCCTGTTGCAGGATATGCATACCATATGGTCATGATGGCTATGCCCGAACGTATGTTCATAAATATTCCCTTTATCGGTCCTGGTCACCCGCTCGACCAGTCCGCTCTCGACCAGGAGGTTCACGGTCCTGTAAACGGATGCCCTGGAGGCCTTTGAGCCTGAACTTTTCAGCCGGATATAGAGCTGCTCAGGACCAAAGTGGCCGTGGAAGGAAAAGACCTCGTTCAGAACCTCGATCCGTTCTTTGGTCAGTTTGAGCTTTTTTTCTACCAGAAACCTCTGAAAAATCTTATGCTCCATCGCTAATAGTAACTGAAATTGAGATTTAATATCAATTAATACTGCCCGGTAAAAACTGATAAGGGAAGATTTGGAG
>SCQH01000113.1 GCA_004321925.1 Nitrospirota bacterium
GTCGGCATTGTCAGGGACATAACCCAGCGAAAACTTGCCGAAAGCAGGATCCTTGAGTCGCTGAGCGAAAAGGAACTCCTCCTGCACGAGATACATCACCGGGTCAAGAACAATATGCAGGTCATCACCAGCCTGCTGGACCTTCAGCTTGGATATCTCGAAAACAGGGACCCGGAAGAGCTTTTCAGCGAGATAAAGAACAGGATCAGGTCAATGTCCCTGGTGCACGAAAAACTCTATCTCGCGAAGGACCTCTCGCATGTCGACTTCAGCGATTATATCGCGACGCTGGTCAGCAATCTCTATAAGTTTTACAATTTGGGCCAGGACAGGATAGCCCTCCGGCTCGATATAAAGGACATCTCGCTGGGGATCGATACCGCGATACCCTGCGGGCTGATCGTCAACGAGCTCATCACGAACGCCCTGAAGTACGCCTTCCCGGGGGAGAGGACCGGTGAGATACAGGTCCGGCTGCGGGTGCTGGACAAGGCGGCTGACGCCGGGGCAGAGTATGAGCTCACTGTCAGGGACAATGGGGTCGGGATCCCCGAAGGCCTCGACCTGAAAGCGGTCAGGTCGCTCGGTCTTAATCTCGTCACGACGCTGGCCGAACATCAGCTCCAGGGGACGGTCCAGCTCAACAGGACCGGAGGGACAGGATTTGTGATCCGCTTCAGGGAGCTCAGACGTAAAAAAAGGCTCTGACGACCGGCAGTATAACAAAAGAACGGTGCTCATAAGGAGGTACATGATAATGAACCGGAATCTGAGAGTATGTGTGGTGTTTCTTATGATGGTCTGCATAGCATCATATCTGCTCGTCCCGGCAGTCCCTGACGTGTCTGCAGGTCCGAAGACGTATACCATCGGTGTCGTACCGCAGTTCGAGCAGCGGAAGCTCCATGCAGCATGGAAACCGATCGTTGAAGACCTTGAAAAGAGAACAGGTCTCACGTTCAACCTCAACTCAACGCTGACGATCGATGCGTTCGAAAGGGCCATTGAGCGTGGTGAATTCGACTTCCTCTATCTGAATCCCTATCATCTTGTCCAGGTCCATGATTCGCAGGGGTATATCCCGCTGGTGGCGGACAAAGAGGCTCTGCGAGGCATCCTTGTTGTCCGTAAAGAGAGTGCTGTCAGATCGCCGGCCGAACTCAACGGCAAAGTGGTTGCTTTTCCGTCACCCAACGCCATCGGGGCAACGCTCCTGCCGAAGTCGGACCTCGGCCAGCTCTTTCAGGCCACGGTTACGCCGCTCTATGTCAAGACACACAGTTCCGTATACCTGCATGTCGTAAAAGACCTTGCTGCAGCCGGCGGCGGGGTTGAAAAGACCTTGCAGGAGCAAAGCGAAGCGATACGCGGCGCCCTGCGCATCATCTATAGGACCCGCTCTTTTCCTTCCCATCCTGTCGCTGCCCATCCGCGGGTCCCGGCAGATATCCGCGAAAAGGTGCGTAAGGCCTTCCTCTCCATGAACGATTCTCCTGAGGGCAGGGCAATGCTTCAGAATGTCCCGGTCGGAAAGTTCATCCCGGTCTCATACGACGACTATGCTGTCATGTCAGCCTGGGGACTCGAAAAATTCTGGAAGCCCGTGAAGGAGGATTGATTGTCCCTCAGTCTTCGCACAAAGGTCTTTCTGCCGCTCTTTATACTGATCGGGCTGCTTTTCGGCTACCTGTATGGTTACTGGATGCCGCGGTCTCTTCAGAGCATTGAGCGGCAGCATCAGAAGGCCACGGAGCGTCATCTGGAAAGTGTCGTGGAAGGGGTGATCCCTCTCCTCCTCGGGCGGGAGCTGGATACGATCTACGAGAATTTGGATGCGTTGAAAAAGAAGAACAGCGACTGGACCGGCATTCACCTGACGGATGCTGCAGGCAGGACGCTTTATCCTCTTGCGGACCCCCCGGCACAGGCCGAAGCAGTACGGGTGCAAAACGTGCATGTCCTGGCAGTGCAGATCACCTATACGGGCATGAACCTCGGCAGACTGACGGTGACCGTCGACCTCTCACCGTATCTTATGGAATGGGAAAGGGAGTTCCATAATGCTGTGTCGGTCATGCTGGCCGTGATCGCCGTCATTGTCCTGACAATTGGTATTGTGCTGGAGCGTCAGATAGTACAGCCGGTCAAGGCGCTTGAACATGCGGCCCAGGAGCTGGCCCAGGGCAGATTTGATTCAGGCCGGCTGAAGGCCGGAGACGATGAGGTGGGCCACCTTGTCGATTCCTTTAACACCATGACAGAAAAGCTCGCCTCATCCTACAATCTGCTCAGCCAGAGCGAACAGAAGAACCGGGCAATGACGACGACGGCCAATGATGCGATCATCATGATGGATGAGGCGGGCAATATTTCGTTCTGGAACCCTGCCGCTGAAAGCATTTTCGGCTATAGCGCCGAAGAAGTGCTCGGCCGATATATGCACGACATCATTGCCCCTGACCATTACCGGGGTGATTATGAGAAAGGGCTTCAGGCGTTCAGGGAGTCAGGCAGGGGCAGCGTGGTCGGACAGACCACCGAGATGACGGCTAAAAGAAAGGACGGGACAGAATTCCCGGTGGAGCTGTCCCTGTCAGCGCTGCAGATGATGGGCAGATGGCAGGCCGTCGGCATTGTCAGGGACATAACCCAGCGAAAACTTGCCGAAAGCAGGATCCTTGAGTCGCTGAGCGAAAAGGAACTCCTCCTGCACGAGATACATCACCGGGTCAAGAACAATATGCAG
>SCQH01000114.1 GCA_004321925.1 Nitrospirota bacterium
CGCGATCAAAAGGGCGTAAGAGGTCACCCGTTCTGAATGGCCCTGGGTCCAGGGGCTCTTGGCATCGATCGCATTGGCGAAGGCTACGATGAGGGCGTCGCAGAGAGCCCTCAATTCCCTTTCAGCGAGCAGGGTCTTCAGCAGAAGCCGCGCCCGGTCGCTGATCAGATAACTGACCACAGTGAGGATGAAAGGGGCAAGAAGGATCAGGGCCCTGAACTTGACGCCAAGGTCTTCCGTGGAGAGAAAATAACGGACGATCGACGAGGTCGACTCTGCGCGCGATATGACAACATAGAGGTACACCCCCAGGATGATCCAGGCGAGCATGACGATGTAGAGCGACAACCTCGACAGGATCCGGTACTCAGAGAGTATATGTGATCCATGCGATTCTGCCTTAAGATCGATGAACTTCCCCACGTGAGCGATCTCCTGCTCCAATGCGGTCTCGCCCGTCAGGTCGCTCATGATCGAATCCCCCTGCACATAAAATGAATGTCCCACTTTCAGACTGATATGTCAAGACATTCTTTGCCCACAGACCGTGTCCGTCCGGTCCGGCTGTGCAGCCGGGACGAAAATTATTGTTGTGAGAAGAGGAAAGACAGTGTATTATTGGATAGGGACGTCAATTACGCATATTCACGAAAGGAACCGAAAATGCAGGAAATATACGAGGAGCTCAAGAGGGTCTACGATCATTTCAGGGATTCTTACGAGATCACGCTCAGCGTTTTTGCGAAGGCGGTGGACAAGCGCTCACGGGAGGACGCCGGACACACGCGCCGCCTGACGAGCCTTGTCACGATGCTCGGCCGCGAGATGGGGCTCACCGACCCCGTTGTGTCGGAGATCCGGTGCGGGGCGCTTCTCCACGACATCGGGACCCTTCTCATACCCGAGTCGATCCTTCTGAAGACGGGCAGCCTTACCGACGGGGAGTGGGACGTCATCCGCACCCATCCAACGCACTCGCACGAGCTGCTCTCCAGCGTGCCGGCGCTGCGTTCCATACTCGATATCCCTTATTGTCATCACGAAAGATGGGACGGCACCGGGTATCCCCAGCGGCTTTCGGGAGAGGCGATACCCTTGTCTGCGAGGATATTCGCCGTGGTCGACGTCTATGACGCTCTGCTTTCGGCGAGGTGCTATCGTGACCCGTGGCCGGAGGATATGGCCCGGAACCATATACGGGACCTTTCCGGGATCCATTTCGACCCTGATGTGGTGCGCCAGTTCCTCGTCCTCACCGGCAAGAACTGATCCCCTGCCGACTACTGATGCCGTTCGAAGATCTCCTCGAACACACCGGAGATCTCTTTGAAGGCCTTCATTACCGCCGGGTCGAAATGTTCCGGCAGGGTCCTGCCGTCGCCCTCGGTTATGATCGCGACCGTCTTTTGATGGTCAAAGCCGGGCTTATAGGGCCTTTGACACCTGAGCGCGTCATAGATGTCGGCGAGCATGACTATCCTGCCCTCGACCGGTATTTCTTCTCCTTTGAGCCCTCCGGGATATCCCCCGCCGTCCCACCGTTCGTGATGGTTCAGGGCTATGGAAGCGGCCATCTGGACCTTTGGATACGCAGAACCTGACAGTATCTTCTCTCCCATGGCGGAATGTGTCTTCATGACCTCGAACTCTTCCCTGGTGAGCGGTCCGGGCTTTAAGAGTATGCTGTCCGGGATCCCGATCTTTCCGATGTCGTGAAGGAGGCTCGCATAGTCGATCGTCTCGATAAAGTCCGCCGGCATATCCATCGCCTCGGAGATCCTGGTGGAATAGAACCCTATCCTCGAGATGTGAGCGCCGGTGTCCGTGTCCCGGAACTCTGCCGCCGCGATCAGCTTCCGCATCATTTCGCCGCTCATGTTCTCAAGCTCTCTAAAAGAATCGTCCAGTTCGAGGGTCCTCTTTCTGACCTCCTCTTCCAGGATCTTATTATGCATGAGCATGAAATCCTCATACGACTTGATCTTGAGCAGGTTTCTGACGCGGATGATCAGTTCGGTCTGATCGATGGGTTTGGACAGAAAATCATTTGCCGAGACAGAGAGGCCTTTTATTTTTGATTCCCTGTCGTGCAGAGCCGTCACGATAATGATCGGTATGTTTTTCATCTCCGGGTCGGCTTTGATAAGACTGCAGGCCTCGAACCCGGTCATGACCGGCATCATGACATCAAGGATTATCATATCCGGTCTCCAGTCCCTGGCCTTCCGTATCGCCTCCTGCCCGTTCAGGGCAAGCTCAATGTCATAGCCCAGCGGGATGAGCCACTGGGAAAGCAGTCTGAGATTGGTCTCCTCATCGTCGACGATCAGTATCTTTTCACTCATATGCGTCCTCCCCAGGATGAAAGCTCTTTGCACTGAAATATCTTTCTGCAGATATAGTTACGCATGCTCATGCCCCCTGTCGAGGATCTCCCGTACCCTTTTCAGAAGGTCTTTGGGCTGGATGGGCTTGTGGATGAAGTCGAAGCCGGACTCGGTCAGCTCCCGGGTCTTGACCAGGTCCATCGTATAACCGCTTGCAAAGAGTATCTTTATCCCCGGGCTCGTCTGCCGGAGCACCTCGCTGACCTCTTTCCCGTTCTTCTTCGGCATGATCATGTCGAGCATGACCAGGCGGATGCGGTCCCTGTTCTCCATGAACCTCGCGATCGCCTCTTCCCCGTCCTCTGCGGTGATGACCGTATAGCCGAAGGACTCCAGGACTATCCGGGTCAGCTTCCTCAGGGAGGCGTCGTCCTCGGCCACAAGGACCGTCTCGCTTCCGCCTTTGACGGAGACCAGCGGCTCTGCCTGTTTTCCCAGGACTGCCGGCTCTTCAATGAGCGGCAGATATATTTTAAATACCGTGCCCTGACCCGGTTCGCTGTAGACATTGATGAAGCCATTATGCTGTTTTATTATACCGTAGGAGATCGCCAGGCCGAGCCCGGTCCCTTCCCCAATGCCTTTCATGGTGAAAAAAGGCTCGAATATCTTCTTGCGGGTCTCCTCATCCATGCCGCAGCCGCTGTCGGAGACCGTGATCAGCGCATATACCCCGGGTTTGCCGTATCCGTAAGCAGCAACATATTCCTCATCCAGTTCCTCAACCCCGGTACCGATCGTCAGCCTGCCGCCCTCAGGCATCGCGTCACGGGCATTTGAGGCAAGGTTCATCAGCACCTGCTCTATCTGCCCGGCATCCGCCATCACGACCAGCTGCCTCTCTGCAAGCTCCAGCTTGAACTCAATGTTCTCCCTGATGACCCGGGCAAGCATCTTCTGAATGCCGGTGACCGTCTCATTGACATCAACCGGCTTTATGTCGACCACCTGCTTTCTGCTGAAGACCAGCAGTCTCCTCGTGAGGTTCACCGCCCTCTCGGCTGCGGTAAGCACTTCATTCATCTGCGTCTTCAGCGGATCATCGGCGCCCAGCCCGTCCAGGACCAGGGTGCCGTACCCCATGATCACATTCAGGATATTATTGAAATCATGCGCAATACCCCCTGCCAGAGTGCCGACCGCCTCCATCTTCTGCGCATGACGCAGCTGCTCTTCAAGATGCCGGTGCTCCGTGATGTCCCGTATGATCATGCTCGTCATATCATTGCCGTTCCTGTCCTTAAAGAGCGAGGTTGAGATCTCGCCGGGGAATGTACTGCCGTCCTTTCTCTTCAGAAGCAGCTCGCCCTTGAACCTGCCGGTACGGCTGCGTTCTTCCAGGGCGGCCGTCAGGCGGGGATCACCGGCATCGATCACGCCATCCCTGCCGCATTGGATCAGTTCTTCTTCGGAACGGCCGAACATGCGGCAGGCTTCGGGGTTGGCGGCCAGGATCGTCCCATCGGACCGTGTCAGCAGAACAGCGTCAACGCTGTTATTGAACAGAGCCTTGTACCGTTCATCGTTCTCCCGCAAGATCTCGTGCAGTTTTTTCCGCTCGACGGCGTAATTGACCGACCGTGCAAGGAGATTCCTGTCCGTCTGCCCCTTGATCAGGTAATCCTGCGCACCTTCCTTGACCGCCTGGGTCCCGACCGCTTCATCGGCAAGTCCGGTAAGCACGATGACCGGAGCTTCCGGCGCTGCTTCGTTCAATTTTCTGAGCGTGCCGAGCCCCTGGCCGTCAGGAAGGCCGAGGTCGAGCAGGATCACGTCAAAACCGTCCTCCTGCAGCCGTGCGATCCCC